>JBIPPG010000119.1:0-7334 GCA_044368545.1 Chitinophagales bacterium
ACATGCTAACGAATTATATAAACAATGTTTTATACCGTTTATACAACCAATATAGTCCAATCTTCGTTTCTCTTGATTGTACTATTTGCTTGTTATGACGGCATTTACCACTCTAAACTTTCAAAATAGTTTGGACTATTTTATAAGTAAGATTGGTATTACAAGTCATTTAACAAAGTGGATTTATTACAAGATTTTCCAAATGGAAGTTCAAGTCTATATAATATTGATGTAAATAAGAATAATTTATCTAGTACGTTGTCCGATAGCAAGTTTGAAGGGACCGTGAATGGAAATACTTTTACGTTTACTTTAACGATGAATACAGGAGATTATATGTCGTGCAGGTCTGTGAAGTAATGGTGTTAATTTTACAATGATATTCCTGACGATTCTATTATCAATCGTCTAAAATCTTTCATCTAAAAGAACAAATACACCGCCGCACCTCCCAGAAACCCGAGTAGCGCAGGAAATGAAATATGTTTTAGGTACCATACAAATTCTATTTTTTCACTATTCATTATAGCTACTCCTGCGGCTGAGCCTATTACGAGCATACTACCTCCTGTCCCCACACAATAAGCGAGAAATAACCAAAAATTATGATCGGTAGGATAGACCTCCAGCCCATACATGCCTTGTATTGCCGCAAGAATAGGTACATTGTCAAAAATAGATGAAATCAATCCAATTAATATAGAAAAAGAAAACGTATTGGGGATATGTTTATCCGCTACATGAGCCAATTCTGTCAATATTCCACCCGTTTGTAATGCGCCTACGGCTAGTAATATTCCTAGAAAAAACAACAAGCTGGGAATATCCAATTTTTCCAAAGCGCGATAAATCGATTTGCTTTCTTTTTCCTCACTTTCTTTGCGAATATGTAGTATTTCGCTTATCATCCAATAAAGTCCTACACAAAAAATCATCCCTACAAAAGGGGGAAGATGCGTAAAAATTTTGATGATGGGAACCAAAATCAACATCAACACACCTGTGAAAAACATAAAATTGCGCTCTTTGATGTTTTGGGTAGTGGAAGACGCTTGAAAATTTACATTGCCTTTGAATTTTCTTACTAAAATCAAAAAAGGGATTAAAGTACTGACCAAACTAGGAATAAAAAGACGCTTCATTACCGCAAAAGCTGAAATTCTATTGCTAATCCAGAGCATAGTCGTTGTCACGTCGCCTAGTGGAGACCAAGCTCCGCCTGCATTTGCCGCTATAATTATCAACCCTGCAGCCAAAAGTTTTTCTTTTGAATCTTCAAAAATTTTTCGACTCATTGAAGACATAATGATAGCCGTAGTGAGATTGTCCAAAAAAGCTGAAAGAAAAAAACTGATAATGCAAATAGTAGCAAGAAGGTATTTTTTATTTCTAAAAGTTAAATTTTCGAGTACTACATCAAATCCATTATTCAAATCAATGATTTCTACTATAGTCATAGCGCCCATTAAAAAGAAAATGATTCCCGCTATTTCTTCAATATGATGCAATAATTCATGCTGGACAAAATCATTTTGAACATGTATACTAGCCATCACAATCCAAAGGAGTCCTCCTAGTGTAAGTGCTATCGAAGATTTATCATGGGCTATTTTTTCTTCAAAAATAATAAGCAA
Organism: Chitinophagales bacterium; assembly: GCA_044368545.1. Taxonomy (GTDB): domain Bacteria; phylum Bacteroidota; class Bacteroidia; order Chitinophagales; family JADJOU01; genus CHPMRC01. The sequence goes on from JBIPPG010000119.1 coordinate 1,635, forward strand.
ATATCCTAAAAGAAATATAATTGATAAAGTCAATATCATATAATTTGAAATTAGTTGTGAAAAAAAAAGTAGTTTTACAACTCACAAATTTAGCAAAAAAATAGTACAAAATGGTAATAATCGTAGATAGTGGGAGCACCAAGGCACACTGGGCATATTATATTCAAGATTCCTTGCATATATTTGAGACCAAAGGAATGAGCCCTTATTTTGTAGATGCCGATTTTGTATTTCAAGAGCTCAATCATTCTGAAGCGAAAGACTGGAAAGAAGACGTAGCTGCCATTCATTTCTACGGAACAGGCTGTTCGCACGAAAAAATGAATGAAAAACTAAAAACAATCTTAAAAAATTATTTCACCAATGCTGTCCAAATTGAAGTGAAGCACGACATGATGGCGGCTTGCATAGCCTTATTTGGCAATCAAAAAGGACTAGCTTGTATATTGGGGACAGGCTCTAATTCATGTGTGTACAATGGAGCGGAAATTACTGCAAATATTCCTGCGCCAGGTTTTGTTTTGGGCGATGAGGCAGGAGGCGCTTTTTTGGGCAAGTCGCTTTTAAGAGCGTTTATCTACAAGAAATTATCGCCTCAAGTAATGAACTATCTCGGAAATGAAATGAACCTAAAAGAAGTAGAGATTTACGAAAATATTTATTCAAAACCACAAGCAAATCGTTATTTAGCGAGTTTTGCACCTGTTTTGTATCAGTTCAAATCGGATGATTCTATACAAAAAATCCTACAAAATGCCTTTGAAGAGTTTATTACATTTCATATTTTGGATTATCCACAGTATAAAGAATTGCCAATAGCCGCTGTAGGTTCGGTAGCTTTTTATTTCCAAGAAGAATTTGACAAGGCGCTGAAAAAGTATGACTTAAGTCTATCGCATGTAGAGAAAGAGCCCATTTCCGCTTTAGCCAAATTTCATTATGGTATGAAATAAAAATAGATTAAATCTTATACCCAAATCCTTTCAGAATATCTTTAGTCTTTTGGACATAGTCGCCTTGTAGCACGATTTCAAAATCTTTTACCGTTCCGCCTACGCCCAATTTTGTCTTTAACTTTTTGGACAAATCCTCCAAATCTTCGAGTTTTCCTTGAAAATTATTGACAATTGTTACTTTTTTACCTGCTCTATTCTTTGTATCAAGAATTACTTTCAACTTTTGCTTATCTACACTCAGTGTTTCAGAATGGTCTTCTTCAAAGATGTATTCAAAATCTTTATTGGTGGAATACACCACATTGCGGATGTCATTTTTCTTGCTCATAATTATTTCTCTAGAAAATTCATAACTTTTTCTTTCAATTGAAAAAAGGCAACTTCTATATCATCATTGATAATTTTGTGATCAAAGAAATTTTCAAATTTCATCTCATCTTTTGCCTTATTAATTCTTGTTTGGATTTTTTCTTCTGTTTCGGTTTTTCTACCTCGCAGTCTTTTTTCCAATGTCTCAAAATTGGGCGGCGCAATGAATATGGACAATATATCTTGGCACAATAATTTCTTGATTTTCAATGCACCCATAATATCTATATCAAAAACAGCCACTTGATTTTTCTTCCAAATTTTTTCTACCTCACTTTTTAGCGTGCCGTATTTAGTGCCATTGTACACCTCTTCCCATTCTAGAAAGTCTTCTTTTTTTATTTTTTCTTCAAAGGCTTGACTGTCTATAAAAAAATAATCTTTGCCATCTTCTTCGCTTATCCTAGGCGAGCGTGTAGTAGCCGAAACCGAAAATTTAAAATTGGGAAATTCATCCAATAGCATTTTCACCAAAGTTGTTTTGCCTGCGCCCGATGGAGCTGTGACCAAGATAGATTTATTTTTCATAAAATCATATTTTAAAAGACGGATTATATACCGCAAATTTAATAAAAAATACTTGAATGGGAAACGTTTTTGTAGTCAATTTTCTATAGGTCTCTTTTCGAAATCCAAAAATTATTAATTCCTTCTCCTATGATTAACCTAATTTTTTCTTCTTGTACCAATTCTAATATCGCCAAAAAATGATAAATAGCATGAAGCCTATTTTCAATATCATCAAACAATCGCTCAAAATCCACCTTTTCTTTTTCGCCCAATTTATTTAGGATCAATTCTTTTTCAATAGCGATATCATACGAAATCTTATTGATTTGATGACGAACCGTATCCTCTTGCGCACGCTTTTTTTCTAGCAAATTCTGAAATACACGCATCAATTTTGTAATGGTTATATGTTCCATCTCAAAATCGGTTTCATACAATTTGGCTATCTGTTCTATCTCCGCTTTGGCAGAGGGGCGACGCATTTTATGAAGCTGTTCTAGCTCCATTTCGTGCAGTTTTTCGCTAAATTCTTTATATTGCTTATACTCTATGATTTTTTGAACCAACTCCTCCCTCGGGTCAATCTCATTGCCCTCTTCATCCAGTTTTTTTCTGGGAAGCAGCATTTGCGCTTTGATTTTCATAAGTGTAGCAGCTACCAAGATAAATTCACTTGCTAGTTCAATATTCATCTGCTTCATCTGATGAATATATGTCAGAAAATCCTCCGTAATTTTCGTAATGGGAATATCATAAATATCCAGTTCATCACGCTGGATAAAAAACAACAATAAGTCAAAAGGCCCATGAAACTGCGGCAATGCTATTTCAAAGGTCTGATTTTCGGTCTGTGGCATTTGATGGTATAAATGCTACAAAAATAGTCAATTGCAATTTAAAATGAATCTAAAAAGAATTTATATTGGGCGCACCTTCGGCCGGGTCGTCCGCTATATCTCCTCCGCAAAGCTTCGGAGGATGTCGCTTCCACCCCTTGCGCATTGCAAACACTTTTAGAAAAATTTTCCGAGTTGACGTCATCCTCGAAAATTTTTTCTCAGCGAACTTTATCTAAAATACATTTTTTAATGAAAAAATTTATCGGGGATCTCTGAAATAAAAGCTAATTAGCAAGAATCTTAGCTAGTTATACCAATCTTACTTATAAAATAGTCCAAACTATTTTGTAATTTTAGAGTGGTAAATGCCGTAATAACAAGAAAATAGTACAATCAAGAGAAGCGAAGATTGGACTAAATTGATTGTATATACGGTATAAGACGTTCGTTTGGATTTATAGATGGAATAAGTATAATGAAATCGAGTTAATAGATAAAATCTATCAATTCAATAGATAGAATTCATCAAAATAATGATGAAAATAGCCGTATCTTTGCCGTATCAAAAAATTAATTATTTAACAATTATAAATTTAAAAACTATGTCATTTGTAGGTAAAAAATTCCCTAATGTAACCGTAAAAGCTATCGACGAAATGGGCGATGCGTTTGAAATGAATTTGCTAGAAAAAGCAGTAAATGAAAAGAAAAAAGTGCTTTTGTTTTGGTATCCAAAAGATTTCACATTTGTATGTCCTACTGAGCTTCATGCATTTCAGGCTGCTTCTGAAGAATTTGCAAAAAGAAATACTATTATCGTAGGAGCTTCTTGTGATACTGCCGAAGTACATTTTGCTTGGTTGAATACCCCAAAAGCAAACGGTGGAATTGAAGGTGTTAAATATCCTTTGATAGCAGATTCTAATAGAAACCTTTCTAATATTTTGGATATTTTGGATGGCGAATATACCGATAACGAAAATTATTTGATAGCAGGCGATAATGTATCGTACAGAGCTACTTATATCATTGACGAAGAAGGAACTATCGTTCATGAAAGTATCAATCACATGCCTATTGGACGTAATGTAAACGAGTATTTGAGAATAATTGATGCGTATACACACGTACAAACTCATGGCGAGGTATGTCCTGCCAACTGGGAACAAGGAAAAGATGCTATGAACGCCAATCGTGACGGTGTGGCTAGCTATTTGTCAAAACACTAAAAATAAGGATATGTTTATCGAATTAGAAAAAGATAATTTGGCAGAAATTTTGCAAGAAAATCCAAACGTATTTGTGCAGTTTTCTGCTGGATGGTGTGGCAATTGCAAGATTATGAAACCAAAATTCAAGCGTTTTTCAGAAGAAGATGCCAATACTACATTTGTGCTGGTAGATGCCGAAAATTTTCCTGAATCTAGAAAATTAGCAAAAGTGGACAATTTGCCTACATTTGCCAAATTTGTAAATGGAGAATTGAAAGGACAAATTCAAACCAATAAGGCGGACACATTAAAAGAATTTTTGTATGAGACTGCCGATAATTAAGCATTTGGTCAATTTTGCAGAGCAAAATGATATTGATTTCATTAATGAAACCATTGAAACTTTGGAAAATTTGATAGAACTAGAATCCCTAAAAGATGAAGAACTCGATGTGATAGGTGAGCTCTTATCCAATATGAGTGGCGCAGTAGCTGTGCATCAGATGATAAAAGATGGCAAGTCAAAATCCGAAGCTCTCAACGCCTTTATGTCACGAGTGGTAGGTGCTATTGATAAGTAATATTATTACAACATTTTTATCTAAATTAACCAAAATCCCAGTTACGTGTAGCTGGGATTTTTTATGTAAACAAACACAGATAAATGAAAAATTTATATTTATAAATAAACTGCGAAGATCAGCGTCTACAAAGTATCTGCGTATATCAGTGTTTCATTTTTCTTTGCACACGGATAAACACGAATGTAAACAAAGACGGATTTATGAAAAATTTATATTTATAAAAAATCTGTGAAGATCAGTGTCTACGAAGTATCTGCGTATATCTGCGTTTCATTTAACTTTGCACACGGATAAACACGGGTGTAAACAAACACGGATTTATGAAAAATAAGCATTTATAAAAATTTGTGAAGATCAGTGTCTACGAAGTATCTGCGTATATCCGCGTTCCATTTATCTTTGCACACGGATGTACACGGCTGTAAACAAAGACGGATTTATGAAAAATAAGCATTTATAAAAAATCTGTGAAGATCAGCGTCTACAAAGTATCTGCGTATATCTGCGTTTCATTTATCTTTGCACACGGATAAACACGGATGTAAACAAAGACGGATTTATGAATAATAAGCATTTATAAAAAATCTGTGAAGATCAGCGTCTACGAAGTATCTGCGTATATCTGCGTTTCATTTAACTTTGCACACGGATAAACACGGATTAAAAGACACGGATTTGAAATAATACCAATCTTTCTTATAAAATAGTACAATCAATTAAAACGAAGATTGGACTATATTGATTGTATAAACGGTATTATTTTTGTATAGCAAAAGCCACTCCATTTCCTTTATCGCAGGATTCAAAACCCAAAGCCTCATAAAAACCTCTGGTTTCATCGCTATCTTCGGTTAATAATACAATTTGCCTACAATTTTGATTCAACGCTATAACTTCCTCAATCAGCCGTCTACCTATGCCTTGTCTTTTATATGCTGAAAGCACCAATATATCTTGAATGTAAAGAATTGTTTCCGTATCACCAATGGTTCGTATAAGCCCCAAAAGCTGTTCTTTATCCCAAGCGGTAACTACATCTTGTGAGTTTTGGATAGATTTTTGTAAAGAGACTAGATTTCGTGTATAGCTGCTCCATCCTGCATCGTTGTATAGTGCTTCTAATTGAGGGGTAGAAATATTTTTAGAATGGGATATTTTTATCTCGTTCATATTTAAAAATTGAGTCGAAAACTCATGTGGTTTTCATTTATTTGGGTTGAAAAAGTAAACT
>JBIPPG010000120.1:0-7332 GCA_044368545.1 Chitinophagales bacterium
TTCAAAATATATGGATGAAAGACCTGTATGTTTTGCATTAAATTCGGGACCATCTGCAGAAATTGGCATTAAACCTTATTTGCAAAATGAAGGAATGATATATAAATTTACACCAGCGGCAAGAGTTACCGTGCCTGGATTGGATGCAATGAATGTAGAAAAAACATACCAAATAGTTCAAAATTTTGATTATGGAAAAATCAAGGATGGTATTTTAATTGACGAAAATACATATAAAAGCTACACGAATTTCAAACAAACAATAGCTTCGCTTGCGTTGCAGTTTGCAGTTCAAGGAAAAAATGATACTGCCAGTAAATTGTTGACCGATATGTACAAGAATATACCAGTAACGGCTATTCCTCTTGATAATTCAGATATGTTGGCGCTTCAAGCAGCAATTTTTGCTAATGATAAGAAAAATATTGACTTCTTAAAAGAAGGTTTGTTTAAAAATGCTACTTCCATCTTGGATTGGTTGACCAATGATAAAAATCTAAAATCTATCACACCGTATCAAGAAGAAGTTAGAAATAATTTTTCAATGTTGAATTCATTAAAAGAAATGTTGGGAAGAACAAATGACCAAGCATTTATAGCTAAAGTAGATAAGAAAATGAAAGAGTTAGAAATTAAACTTCAGTCTAGATTCTAATTATTATTTTTATTTTTTTGATATAAGTTAAGAGAACACTTCGGTGTTCTCTTTTTTTTATATAGTATTTTAACACAATGTAGCTTCAATATGTTGAGTAATTTGCTACTTTTGACGCTGAATTTAAAAATACAATAACATGTCGTATAGAATCAAAAGTCATCAAGAATATTTAGACGCTTATAAGAAAAGTAAAGAAACTCCAGAGCTTTTTTGGGATGAAATTGCTTCCAATTTTCAATGGAGAAAGAAGTGGGATAAAACCTTGGAGTGGAATTTTAAAGAGCCTAATGTGAAGTGGTTTTTGGGGGGTAAATTAAATATTACCGAAAATTGCTTAGATAGACATTTAGAAAAAGATGGCGATAAAGTAGCTTTGATATGGGAGGCTAATGATATCAATGAAGCTAGCAAAAAATATACGTATCGCGAATTGTATCATGAAGTATGCAAAATGGCGAATGTGCTCAAAAATATGGGCGTAAAAAAAGGAGATAGAGTATGTATTTATCTACCTATGATTCCTGAATTATCTTTTGCAGTGCTGGCATGTGCTCGTATTGGTGCTATTCATAGTGTTGTTTTTGCAGGATTTTCGGCTAGTGCTATTGCCGATAGATTAATTGATGCCGAAGCAGAATATATCATTACATCGGATGGAATGAGTCGTGGCCCCAAAGCTATGGCTATCAAAGAAATTGTAGATACCGCTGCTGAAAATATAGAAAATGTAAAGAAAATTTTGGTTGTTAATCGATTGAATTCGTCTCCAAATATGAAGTCGGGAAGAGATTTTTGGTATCATGAATTGGTACAAGGCGTTTCTAACGAATGCGAAGCAGAAGAAATGGATAGTGAAGATATGTTGTTCATTTTATATACATCGGGAAGTACAGGCAAGCCAAAAGGTGTGGTTCATACTTGTGGCGGATATATGGTGTATAGCGCATATACATTTGCCAATGTATTTCAATATGAAGCGGACGAAGTTTTCTGGTGTACCGCCGATGTGGGATGGGTTACTGGACATAGTTATATCATTTATGGACCATTGGCTAATGGCGCTACAACATTGATGTTTGAAGGAATTCCTACGTATCCCGAAGTAGATAGATTCTGGGCTGTAGTGGATAAGCATAAAGTAAATACGTTTTATACTGCGCCTACGGCTATTCGTAGTTTAATGGCGTATGGTGCCGAACCTGTAGATAAACACGATTTGAGTAGCTTGAAAAAGTTAGGAAGTGTGGGGGAGCCTATCAATGAGGAGGCATACCATTGGTTCCAAGAACATGTGGGAAAAGGAACTTGTCCTGTAGTAGATACATGGTGGCAAACGGAGACAGGAGGCATCTTAATTACAACCTTGGCGGGTGTAAACGAAGCCAAACCTAGCTATGCTGGATATCCTATGCCAGGTGTTCATCCTAGTTTGGTAACTCCAGAAGGGCTACCAGTAGAGGGAAATGATGTAGAAGGATATCTATGTATTGATTTTCCATGGCCTTCTATCTTGAGAACTACTTATGGCGATCATGAAAGATGCCGAATCAATTATTTTGCAACGTATCAAAATAAATATTTTACAGGAGATGGTGCTTATAGAGATCCTAACGGATTGTATAGAATTATCGGTAGGGTAGATGATGTCATCAATGTTTCGGGGCATCGTTTTGGAACGGCAGAAATTGAAAATGCTATTGACGAAAATGAAGCAGTAATAGAATGTGCCGTAGTAGGATATCCGCATGATATCAAAGGACAAGGTATTTATGCGTATGTGATTCTAGAAAGTCATCATAAAGCTTCGGACGATATCCGTAAATCAATAATTGAAACGGTTGTCAAAGTAATTGGCCCAATAGCTAAACCTGATAAAATCCAGTTTGTACCTGGATTACCAAAAACACGAAGCGGAAAAATTATGCGTAGAATCCTCAGAAAAGTAGCCGAAGGCGATACTTCAAATCTTGGAGATACGACAACTCTTATCGACCCTACAATTGTAGATAAGATAAAAGAGGGAATGCTGTAAATATTTGGATTATAGAAAATAGACTTCAGATTATAGATTTTCTAAGTTTCTTATCATATTTTTTCTAATATCCTTATCTTTGCAGGCTAACTTTACTTCAATTGGAATTAGAAAATAAAAATGCTTTGTTGCCTTTGCCTTATGTAGAACAAGATATCTACAAATGGGGCTTGTACCAATTGTCGCTTCACAAAGATGAGTTTTTGAATGAAGTGGTAGAATCGGTTATTGAAAAAATAAAAGGGCAGTATCCTACCAATAAAGCATTGTATGAAGAGTTGGCGAGTGCCTTGTATCAAGAGCGCATTAGGTTGTCTACAAGCAGATGGAAGTCCGATCCCAAAGATGATAAAGATTTTTGGAATAATATTAAAGGGGCTTTAATCAAGATAAAAAAGAATAAAAATTGGGAGCTGGAAGAAGAAAAAAATATCCATTCTGTCCTCAAAAAAATTCTTTATCGCTATGCCTATGAGATTGTAGGAAATTTCAATCCATCGGTATTTGCTACTGTGCAGAAAATTTTGCCTTATATCTTTTCTTTTTTCCTTAAAAGTAAAGTGAGTAACAGCCAAAAATCATTTTGGAGTTTGAAAAAACCCTTTTATGACAAGTTCAAAATTACAGGCGATTTTGATTTAATAAGAGAATTGTCAAAAATAGGTAGTGTCATTGTCGTGCCCACGCATTGTAGCAATGTAGATTCACCTATAATTGGCTGGGCGCTTAATGCAATTGGTCTAGAAGCGGTAACCTATGGTGCAGGTGTCAATTTATTTGGGACACAGCCTTTGTCATATTTAATGGGCAACTTAGGCGCATATAAAATTGATAGAAGAAAGAAAAATAAAATTTATCTAGAAATACTCAAAAATTACTCACAAACCGCTATTCAGCGCAATACACCAAGCCTTTTTTACCCTGGTGGAACGCGCAGTAGAAGTGGTTCGATAGAAAATAAGTTGAAACTAGGACTCTTGAGCACGGCTGTAGAAGCTCAGCAAAATAATTTTTTGAACAATGGCAAAAAGATTTTTGTCATACCAGCAGTACTGAATTATCATTTTAATATCGAAGCTACTTCACTTATCAATCAGCATTTGAAAGAGCTGGGAAAAGAAAAATATGTTTCCGAAAATTTTGAATATTCTACTACCTATAAAATGTTGCGAACCTTCAAACAATTGATGAGTTCCAATTCGGAATTAATTGTTTCTTTTGGCAAGCCAATGGATGTGATAGGACATCAGGTAAATCATAAGGGGGAAAGTATCAGCCCCAACGGCAGTCTTTTTGATATAAAAGGCTATTTTGAAATTGAAAATAAAATTGTTTTTGACGAACAGCGAAATTTTGAATATACCAAAATTCTAGGCGATAAAATTATATCCAGTTATTATGAAAATAATACCGTTTTGAGCTCCAATATTGTGTCTTTTGTTATGTTTGAATTGACGCAGCGCAAGCACAAAAACCTGAATCTATTTGAGTTGCTCCTCCTTCCAAAAGAAGATAGAACTATCGATTATTCTATATTCATCGAGTCGTTGAAAAAAGTGAAAGCACAAATTTTAGCGCTCCACCAACAGGAAAAAATCAAAATTTCCGAAAAAATTGAAGAATCTATCGAATCTATTTTGCAGCACGCCATTGACAATATCAGCCTCTTGAATTCCAAAAAAATCATTTATTTGGATTCGGATGGCAATTTGAATAGCGAAGATCTCAGATTATTACTTTTTTATCACAATAGATTAAAAGGATACGGACTTGAAAAATACTTATAATATACATAAACCTATCGGAATCCTTGGGGTAGGTAGTTTTGGAACGGTTTTGGCCAATATCATTGCCGAAAAATACAACGTGCTGGTTTATGCACGAAAATCCTCCTCGTTGCAGGATATCAATCAATTAAAATCCCACCGAGGCATCCAAATTCATCCCAATGTAACCGCTACCGATGACATCAGCCATATTGCTAAGCAGTGCGATATTATCTTTCCCGTAGTGCCTTCCTATGCTTTCAGAGCTGTAATTCAGGAAATAGAACCTTACTTGACTTCAAATCATATTTTGATTCACGGAACCAAAGGATTTGATGTAATCAAAGATATTGATAATCCTGAAGAAAAAATTTATCCCTCTGATATACTCACTATGAGCGAATTGATTGTAAATCAAACGCCTGTGTATCGTGTAGGCTGTATGTCGGGTCCAAATTTATCCAAAGAAATAGCCGCGCACCAGCCAGCGGCTACCGTAGTGGCTAGCAAGTTTAAGGAAGTAATACAAATAGGTACTCAAGTGCTTCACAATGAGCGTTTTCAGGTTTTTGGGAGCTACGATATCAAAGGAATCGAATTGGCGGGAATTTTCAAAAATTATATAGCCATAGCCGCTGGAGCGAGCTCTGGAATTGGGCTAGGCGAAAATGTTAAAGCACTTCTTATCACACGAGGCATCGCCGAAATGATAGAAATAGGCAAATTCCTAAATGTAGATGCCAAATCGTTCTTAGGATTGGCGGGAATAGGCGACCTAGTAGCTACCTGCAACAGTCCATTGAGTCGAAATTATACCGTGGGATACCGCATAGCCAAAGGCGAGAAACTCGAAGATGTAATTGCATCGATGAATGAAGCTGCCGAAGGGATTAATACTGTCAAAGTTATCAAAAACCTCTCTGAAACTATGAATATCTCCGCGCCTTTGGTGCATATTATTCACAAAGTGATTTTTGAAAATTATCCACTAGAACAAGGTATCAAAATATTGATGCGCCTCAACGCAGGCTTTGATGTGAGTTTTTAAGATTTTTTTTGCATCGTAGATTGTTTAAATAAATTTATAAGAAGTCTAATTAGGTATTTGAATTTAAATTTTTAATTTGAACAAATAAAAAAAGAAAAATTAATTTTTTTGGTTTAATTTCGTGTTAAAGATACATAAGACAATGAAACTTCATATTTTTATAAAAACAATTATTCCATTTATTGTTATAATAAGTTGTATTTCAAAGGAACCTGAGAGCAATTATAATAATAAAAATTTGTTTGAATTAGGTAGGAGTCTTGATGATTATCCAATATCAGATAAAATGTTTGATGCTGAGAAAGAAATTATTATAGGGAATTATGGTTCAAGTTGTAATTGGTTTATAAATGACACATTAGATGAAGTGCTCGTTTTTAATCTTTATACAGATTATCACAGAATGTATACGTTCCATTTTTTAAGAAATAAATTTCCAATTAATTTCTTAAAAGAAATCCCATTCAATAGTTACTATAAAGACTCTTCTACTAAGCAAATTGACGAAAAAACATTTTTTAAATTTGTAGAAAAGTCGAAAAAAATAAGTCGCAATTATTTTGTAACAAAATCTGGAATATATTTAGGCGAGGAAGAAACTAAAATATTAAATAAGTATGGAAAACCAAATAAAATTGAGACTTTTGATAAATTTAAAAAATTAACTTGGGGTGATAAAAAAAAAAGAATTGAACTCTTTTTTATTGATAAAAAATTAGTTTCAATTGCAATATATAGAGACTTAATTTAAATATTTTTTACTATGAAAGTAAGTACCTTTTTCATTTTATTATTTTTGTTTGGCAACAAATATACAAATGCTCAAACAGATTTTGAACTAATAGAAATTGCCTATCAAAAAAAATCTAGTTATTTGCTCGGAGAAATTTTTGAAAATTATACATTAGAACAAGGTGTCAAAATATTGATGCGACTCAACGCAGGCTTTTATGTGAGTTTTTAAGATTTCTTTTGCTCTTAAAATGGGGTGTAATTTCCAAGAAACGTAACTATACCTTTTTGGGATAGTATCTATAAAATAGTCCAAACTATTATGTAAATTTAGAGTTGTAAATGCCGTTATAACAAGCAAATAGTATAATTAAAATTGGACTAAATTGATTGTATAAACGGTATTATCACTACTTGTCTCTTGAGGAATGATTCAGGATCGCACTAAAATCATAACGTTTCAGAATAGAAAACTCTATTTATTGACGTAACTCAAAAGTTACAAAATTAACGTTGTGTTCTATATGTCTTAAATAAAAAACAATAAAATAAAATTTTGTTTTATTTTCGTGCTTGAAAATATAATTTCTACTTTTTTCAATTTCTTTTTTAACGTCATGCCTATCAATATCAATACAAATGAAAAAAATCTTAATGATGTTAAATCTGAAAATAATTATTAAAAATTTTTATAATTCTAAATTGTGTTTAAAAGTCTATTAATATGAAGATATTTATTTTATTTATTCTTACATCCTTATTTACAACTGTAAATGGACAATATGTAAATAACAAGATGTTATTAGATAGTGCTAAAAAGTTGTTTAAAAGTGAGCAAAATTTAAGTCAAGAAGAGTTTGAAAAGTTTGATTATTCTAAAATTGCTACAATTTTAGAAAATATTATCAAAACAAATCCTGAAAACATTGAAGCAAGATATTTTTTAGGTTATACATTTAGTCGAATTAATTCAAGAGATGGACGAGGTATGGCAAACATGAGTTTAGATTTAGTAAAAAAAGCAAGTGAGCAATTTGAATACATTAATAAAATTTCACCAAAGTACACAGGAGAAATAATTATTCTTGATCCCTAT
>JBIPPG010000121.1:0-7298 GCA_044368545.1 Chitinophagales bacterium
AGCTGGAAAATTGTAGATAAAATAGAAAAAGATAAAATAAAAGTCCTTGAACTTATCCCTTTAAATGAGACACTTAAAAATTGGACTAAATTTGGAAATATGATGTTATTAAAAAACACTTATAGTAGTTCATTAGAATATTCGATGAATAAAATCTTTGAAAGCGCAAAACTAAGCTCACCAAATGCAAAACTTAATTTTATAGAAAAAAATGAAAACACACAATATCCTTGGATAATATTTGAAATTGAATTGCCTAAATCAAACAAATCCAAAGAAGTTGAAGTTGGATTATGGCATTTTATTCAAGGCAAAAATAATCAATTTGCAAATGCTCTAACAATAAAAAAATCAACCTTTACTGATGATATTAAAACAAAATGGATTATTTTTTTTAAGACTGGTAAAGTTTTAAATAATTATTAGACAAATGTTATAAAATAATACTAATATTTTTATCAAAAACAACTACTTTTGCTTTCAATTCAATTCAACTCTATGAAATTTCAAGTTGGCGATACGGTTTCTATTCTTGATGAGCCATTGAAAGGCAAGGTAATTAGCGTGGGTACTCGTATCAAAGTCTTGCTAGAAGATGGATTTGAGGAGACTTTTTTGCCCAGTCAGCTCTCTGTATATGCAAAAGAGATGTTCAATCATGAACTCGAAGTGAAAGACCAAGCTTCTGCCCCGCAATTCAAAACTCAAAAATTTTCTGAAATAGACTTGCATTTTGATGCGCAACGTATGAAAATACATAGCATTGAGCCACAAGAAGTCTTGCAGCGACAATTGATTTTGTTGCAAGAAGAGATTAGAGAATCTATTGCTAACAAAGTAGATCGATTGATTGTTATCCATGGCATTGGAAAGGGCATTCTAAAAAATGAAGTCATTCAATTATCCAAAAAACATCCTAATATTACCGTGCGAACATTAACCGAAAGCCGATATAAAAACTGCGCTATTGCACTCGATTTTGATTATTTATAAAAATTCAATGATTTCATTGTAACTTTGCACCCTTAAAAAAAGATTTCATGAAGAAGAATTGGCCTTATCTCTTATTTTTTGTATTGCTAGCCTTGGTTACGAGTGTTTTGATTTTCAAAGATGATTTTAAAACTGAGGATGAAAAATCATTTGCCATCATTGACACCAAAGAAATATTCAGTTTTAAAATTTCGGATAAAATAGGGAATGAAGTTTTTTTGAAAAAAACCGAAAAGGGCTGGACAATAAACGGCTTTCCTGCTCAAAAAGCGTTAGTCATCAATGTACTAGAAACTATAAATAAACTTCAGGTAAATGTCCCGGTTTCCAATGATTTGAGAAAAAAAGTTATCGAAAGACTTCGTAGCGATTCCAAAAAAGTAACTTTTTATGACAAAAACGATAACGAAATTAAGTCAATTCATATTGCAGGATCACATATTGATATGGGAAATTATATGATATTGGAGCGCGATGGCGTAGTTTCGCCCAATCCGTATATAGTACAATATCCTACTTTCAAAGGAGATTTGATGTATCGATTTCCTACCGATGCATTGGCTTGGAAATCTACCGAAGCTATTGCATGCAAGATAGATTATATCCAAAAAGTAGCGGTAACTTATTATGAAAAACCCGAAATGTCTTTTACATTAGACAAAGATGAAAATGCCATAAAAATTTCACCGAGCCAAAAAGCATTGACACTACAAAAGCCTTTAAATAAAGAAAAAATTGTCAATTTCTTACTACCCTTTGAAAATCTACATTTTGATGTATGGGTTTTAGAAGATTCTATCATCAATAAAATAAAATCAACGCCCCTATATGCTTCTATAAAACTTACGGATATAGAACAAGGCGAACAGGAAGTAAAATTATACAAAATTCCTGCAGAAAGTGACTATGCGGTAAAAGATGTAACGGGAAAAGCACTTCCATACAATGTGGAAAGATTCTGGGCTTATATTCCCAAAACTAAATCTTATGTAATAGTACAATATTATGTTTTTGGCCCTATTTTAAGAGAATATGCTTTCTTTTTTGAATAAGGTTATTATCGCTTAATGTTTTACTCAAGCCCTAATTATCTCGCTCAAAATTAATAATCATTTTTTGAAGTGCCGCATTTAGCTGTATAGAATCTTTTTGAGGTACACGTTTAGTAACAGCTACAATACTATCCGCCAAAACTTCTTCTTGATATTCACGATCATATTCATCCAATTTAATCGTATAGGTCATCCCATTGACATCAAAAGGAATCGTAACTCGGTTTCTAGGTGCAGTAACGATAGAAGTAACCACAATAGATATAAATCCAAAAACGGCAAACAAACCATATTTGGAACGATCTAAAAACTTAACAAATCGTTTTTTCAAAATTTGATTTCGTTCTTCTATTGGCATTTTCATAATGCTTTTGATAATAAAATAGCGCGTATTTTTGGTTTTGGCTATGGTATTATATGCTATCAAATCTATCTGTACAGTGGACGCTTTCATATTTTTAAAACGAACTTTCTTATGACCGCTCAGCGCCACTTGCCCAAAAGGTTGTAAATAAACGACATCTGCATTTTGGGTACGCCAATAAAAATCGATAGTTTCGCCACTGAATATTTCCGTTCTATTGCAATAGAAAATTTCTATTTCGGGTTTTTGAGCATATACATTTTGAGAAAAATTCGTAGTGCTTCGAGAGGCTTTGGGTGCAGAGAGAGATAAGTCATATTGATTTCTCAAAGTTGAATCCGACAAAATCTCATAAGCTTGATTGATTTCAATAAAACGTCTTTCAGCATCTTTATTTCCAGCGTTTCTATCGGGATGATATTTTATTACCAACTTCCGATAAGCAGATTTAATAGCATCTATTGGAGCACTGTTGGCTATGCCTAAAATTTCGTAATATGTTTTCAAAGTGGCTCTACGATTTTATTTGAACTATTAAATCATAGCGCCTTCTTTCAATTTTTCGGCATTTTCTGCAAATTTAAGCGCATCGATCATTTCTTGAATTTCGCCGTTCATATAAGAATCCAACGCATAAACCGTTTTATTGATACGATGATCGGTAATTCTTCCTTGAGGATAGTTGTATGTGCGTATTTTGGCACTTCTATCCCCTGTAGATACTAATGATTTTCGCTGACTAGCTACATCTCCTACCCTTTTCTCCAATTCAATTTCATACAATTTGCTACGAAGCATTTCCATAGCTCGCTCCCTATTGGCTAGCTGCGAACGCTCTATCTGACATACAACCACCATACCTGTAGGCTTGTGAGTCAATTGCACCTTGGTCTCTACTTTATTTACATTCTGTCCTCCTGCTCCACCACTTCGCGAGGTTTGCATTTCTACATCGGCAGGATTCAAATAAAAATCAAATTCTTCCGCTTCGGGCAAAACCGCTACGGTAGCCGCAGAAGTATGCACTCTACCCTGCGACTCCGTTTTAGGAATACGCTGGACACGGTGCACGCCACTTTCGTATTTCATATCGCCGTATACATTTTCACCTTTTACGCTCACTACCACCTCTCTATATCCTTCTGTAGCGCCTTCATTCTCGTCCAAAATCTCAGTTTTCCATCCTTTGGTTTCGCAATATCTAAGATACATACGAAGCAAATCACTCGCAAAAATACAAGCTTCATCGCCACCTGTTCCTGCACGAATCTCCAACATCACATTTTTCTCATCCGCAGGATCTTTTGGAATCAACATAAAACGAATATCTTCTTCC
Source organism: Chitinophagales bacterium (assembly GCA_044368545.1). Classification (GTDB taxonomy): domain Bacteria; phylum Bacteroidota; class Bacteroidia; order Chitinophagales; family JADJOU01; genus CHPMRC01. The sequence goes on from JBIPPG010000121.1 coordinate 3,746, forward strand.
AATTTTTCTTTTCTTGGCTCTAGCTCATCCAACTCCATCTTTGCCATTTCTTTCAAATCGGCATCTTTCTCATTCTTCATAATATCCCTATTCACCTCAATGTTGGACAAAGTATCTTTGTACTCCAAATAGGCATTTTTTATAGGCTCCAAACTTCTATAATCTTTGTTCAAAGATTTAAATTTATCCATATCGGATGTAGAAGAAGGATCGCTCAGCTTCTGCTCCAAATCTTTGTAACGAATATATATTTGTTCTAACTTATCTAACATAGGTGTATTAATTCAAAAAGATTGCAAAAATATACAAAAAAACACGAAAAGCGGGGACTAATTTTAGAAGATGAAACCAAGCAGATTTTATAAAAAAAAACTCAGCACTTAGTGTACTGAGCTTTTCAAATGTAGGGATGACAGGATTCGAACCTGCGACCCTCTGGTCCCAAACCAGATGCGCTACCGGGCTGCGCTACATCCCTATCTTTTTAGTTTCTATTCCAAACTTCGATTTGCTCTTCTCGCACTTGCGGGACGCTACATCTCTATATTTTGGATGCGGTGAGAGCGAGATTCGAACTCGCGGTACAGTTTCCCGTACGTCAGTTTAGCAAACTGGTGGTTTCAGCCACTCACCCATCTCACCTTCCTTACTTGTTTTATCAAATTCGGAGTGCAAATATAATATCTTTTTTTTTATTCGCAAGCTATAAATAACTTAAATTTATTCTTTTTTTCAATTCGTCGATTTCTTCTTTGAACTTTCTATCTACTTCCAATTGACTATCAACAACTTGAATAGAATGTATCACAGTACTATGATCTTTGCCTCCAAAATGTTTTCCAATTTCTTTTAATGAATTTTTGGTGTATTTTTTGGCAAGATACATCGAAATTTGACGCGCAATAACTACTTCACGCTTTCTAGTATTCTCTTTTAACAATTCTGGAGATACATTCATATACTCGCAAACCATTTTTTGAATATAATCCACCGAAACTTCTCTCGTAACGGATTTGATGTAGTTTTTGATTATTTTTTTAGCTAAATCAATATCAATTTCTTTCTTCACTAACGCTTCTTGAGCTAATAGCGCTATCATAGCACCTTCTAAATCTCTAAGATTTGTATTGATATTGTGCGCTACGTATTCTACTACTTCTTTTGGCAAAATTACACCATCGGCATACATTTTCTTCTCAAGAATGGTATAACGGGTTTCATAATCTGGCATAGTCATTTCCGTGATTAAGCCCCATTTCAAACGTGACAATAATCTATCTTCTATCCCCTCCAAATCTTTTGGCGCACGATCCGAAGTGATTACAATTTGTTTTCCATTCGTATGTAAGTGATTGAAAATATGGAAAAATATATTCTGTGTTTTTTCCTTTCCACCCAACCAATAAATATCATCTACAAGCAAGACATCGATTAATTGATAAAAATGTATAAACTCATTGGTAGTGTTATTTCTAGTGGATTCTACATATTGATTCAAAAACTTATCTGCCGATACGTATAATACGGTTTTATTTGGATTTATTTGTTTGATATAATTTCCTATTGCATGCAATAAATGGGTTTTTCCCAAACCAATTCTACCATAAAGAACCAATGGATTGAAAGCCGTTCCACCTGGTTTTTGGGCAATAGCATATCCAGCCGCACGAGCCAATCGATTGCAGTCGCCTTCTACAAAAGTATCGAAGGTATATATAGGGTTTAATTGCGAATCGATACTCACTTTTTTGATTCCGGGAATCACAAAAGGATTTTTTACCGATCCACCCACTGTATGAGGAATAAATGATTCTGTAGCATCTATAGATGTAGACTTAAAATTGGGGTAATTAATTGTAGAAGGGTTCATAGCATGGTTTTCCACAATCACACTATACTCCAATTTTGCTTTCTCTCCCAATTCCCTTACGATAGACTTCTTAATAATTGATACATAGTTTTCTTCTAGCCACTCATAAAAAAATTGTGAAGGCACTTGAATAGTAAGAATGTAATCCCTTAAGGATAAAGGCTTTATGGGTAAAAACCAAGTTTCGTAAACCGACTTAGAAACATTACTTTTAATGATTTCAAGGCAGTTTTCCCAGACTTTATCGTGTTTCTCTTGCATTGATATTTTAATTTATTTTAACATTTGAATTAATTATTCAGATTACAAATATGAACATTTTTTTGTTAATAACTCCATTTATTTTTATTTTTTTTACTGACATTTTAGCAAAAACGAGTCATTTTTAATAACATTTCCTGTCTCTTTTTGAAGATAAATATCTAATCTTCCAAGGTTTATACCACCCCAACCCACTTGATTCACAATGACAAATTTTCCAAAATTATTTTTTATAATATCCGGACTCTTCAAAAAGGTATGAGTATGCCCTCCAATCACAACATCTACATTATCAATTATTTCTGACAAAACGACATCTGATATTTTTTTTCCACTATTATAACTGTATCCTAAATGAGACAACAAAATTACGATATCGCATTTTTCCTCTTGTTTCAAATAAGTTGCCCATTTTTTTGCGGTAGATACAGGATCTTGATATTGTGTGTTCAAATACAAATCTTTATGAACTAGACCATCCAATTCTATCCCAAGTCCAAAAATGCCAATTTTGATTTTTCCTTTTTTGATAATTTTATAGGGTGCTATTTTATTATGCAAAATAGTATCCGAAAAATCATAATTACTGACAATAAAAGGAAAATTAGCATGTTGCATTTGTTTACCAAAATTCTCTAATCCGGCATCAAAATCATGATTTCCCATCGTAGCGGCATCGTATCCAAGCATACTCATCGCTTTGATTTCTAGCTCCCCTAAAAACATATTAAAATAAGGTGTCCCTTGAAAAATATCACCCGCATCTACTAGCAATACATTTTTTTCTTCTGTTCTAATTTTATCTATGATCGTTTTCCTAGCAGCTACACCCCCCAATCCTTTAAAATCACCACTATCAAATGGATCCAGTCGACTGTGTGTATCATTTGTATGAAGTAAAACCAATTTTTCGTATTCTTCATTTATCTTGTCTTGAGAAAATGAAAATTGTCCAAATGTAGCACCTAATGCAATTCCTTTTATACTTTTATCAATAAAACTTCTTCTATTCACAATTTATTATTTTTATGAGGCAAATTTACTTTTTATTTTCTAAAACAAAAAAAAATGGCGTCCAACAAAGTTGAACGCCATCTATTATAAGCGAATAATAATTTTTTATAAACTATTTTACACCAAAAGTATGTTGGATTTTGAACAATACAACTCTTCCTAAAGCAGGAGTACCTGGGAAGAACATGTGTCTATGATCCAAAAGGTTATTAGCATTCAATGATAAAATTGTATTAGGACTAGAAGATGGTCTCCAAGTTAATCCTAAATCAACGATATTTGTAGCATTAACCATTCCTGTATATACAGCAGAGTTAGCTGGAAAAGCATCCATCCATCTCCATCCTCCTCTTACAGAAAGACCTTTTTTATCCACAGGCAATTTGTATTCTACACCCAAAGCCGTTT
>JBIPPG010000122.1:0-7213 GCA_044368545.1 Chitinophagales bacterium
TATCTGCATTTCTTAGTGCTTGACCATTTTTGGCTTGGGTTTTTAAAATAACTTCATTTATGATACAGCCCATTGCTCTGTCCAAGGTATCGTTGGATTGTACAAAAACTTTTAGAACAGAATCTTCTCTAGATATAATAGAATCTGTAACCGCTACCACTTTTTGTGCAAAAAATGAGGATATATTGCATGCAAAAATAATTATTAAAAGTCTCAATCTCAACTTATTCATACGGTGTTGTTTTTTTAAATTCCAACGGCAAAGATAGTTTGTAAATCCTTATAAATATTGAATTGTGGGAAATTTCTTTTAAACAAACCCTTATCTTTGTCTATTTTATAATACAATAAAAATGAACTATGTTAATAATTTTTAAGCAATTTTAACATAAAATATCAAAACTAGAACAAGTTAAAAATTAAAAATCTATATGGTAAATTTTAAAAAAGAGTTAACTTTGCTTTCAAATAAGCTTTGGCTCATGAAAAATAAAATTCCAAATTTGTATAGTGCTATTGAAATGGATCGAATCATTGAAATGGCATGGGAAGACCGAACTCCATTTGAAGCAATTCAATTTCAATTTAATTGTACCGAATCGGAAGTGATTGATATTATGAGGAGTAGACTAAAACGTTCCAGTTTTAATTTATGGCGAAAAAGGGTAAACAGTGGAATTAGCCAAAAACATTTATTAAAACGAAATCCTGAAATCACGAGATTCAAATGCAATAGACAAAGAACTATTTCTTCAAACAAAATTAGCAAAAGATAAAAGGGTTTTTGTTAAAAACCCTTAAAACCTATACGACTTTTTATTTTCCAACCACCAATATCTGAACCGATTTATTTATTCCATTATCAATCATTACTTGGTAAGTACCTTTTTGTAGATGATCTAATGTCAATTTATGATTGGTAATATATCCTTGAGGATTAACTTTTTCGGTAAATACGCTTCTTCCCAATAGATCATTGATATTTATAACAATTTCCGTTTTTTGTACTGTTTGAATTTTTAAATTCAATTCATTAGTGTTTAAAGGAATAGGATACATAGACACTTGGAATTCTGGCAACTTTGACGAACGTTTTACATTCACTATTTTACTATAGTCAATTTTTCCATCCCTATCTATTTGCTTGATTCTATAATATACTATTTCTCCAAATTCTTCAAGATGTGTATATTCGTAAGAATTAGAAGTTGTGCTATTACCTGCGGCTATTATATCTCTAGATGCTGTCATAAAATTTTTAGCATCATAGCTATACTCTACCTCAAAAGATTTAGTGTTTTTCTCACTAGAAGTTATCCATTGAATCTGATTTCCTATTTCTTTAGCACTTGCATTTACCTCTTTCCACGTTACAGGAAGCCCAACGATTCCACCACTATTAAATAGATTATTACTTGAAGGTCCAAAAGCGGCTCCTCCTGTGCCTCCAGAAAAACTTGTAATTCCAGACAATTCTACATACCACTGTCCATTTATTGTTGATACGGTGTCTTGTGTTAATTTAACTAAAGTTGAATTAAATTTATTTCCATTCCAACTGGATGGATTATACGATATCCCTGAAGTTTTGAACCACTCAAAACCACTTATTACCGCTTTAGTGGATGGATTATTAATTTTTAATGTATCCAAATCATCGTCACGAGCATCCAATAAATCAGAAATATCTTGTGGCTCAATAAAAAATCTAACTTTAACTGGATTGTTAATAGTTCCTGTTGCATTTACATTCCAAAAACGGCTCAAAATATAACTTGCGTGTTCTTGATTGGCGCCATTACTCGAAGTTGATTTATTAAATTTATTCACATTATCTACGTTAATGTCTACCGTAGCCGAAAAAGAGTTTCCGTTTTTGTTAATTCCAAATAAATACTGTCCGGGCGATGCTGGATCGGCATAATAAGTATATCCGTCGGATTCGGTACATTGTTCTACTGCGCCCGAAACGGAAGATGATGCCAAAACCACATTTGAAGAGGCAGGATAATAATTTACAGTTTTGCTGGCTGTAGCGCTACATCCATTTGCATCTGTACCTGTAACGGTATATGACGTAGGAGTTGTAACCGAAAATGAAGAACCATTAGATATACCTCCACTCCAGCTATAGGTACTAGCACCACTTGCCGTCAAAGACACATTAGATCCCATACAAACGATAGCACTAGATGGTGAAGCAGCAATAGTTATTATAGGAAGTGGATTAATTGTTAGGCTTACATTCTTTGTAATGCTACATCCAGCAGTATTTGTAATAGTCATAACGCCGTTATATGTGCCTGCTGCCAAATTTGAAGAAATAGCTATAGAAGAAATAGTTCCTCCCGAAGCACTAGCTGTAAAACTAGTAGCCGCTTGGTCGTTCAAACCAGCCGAATTGGCAGTAGCATTCCAATCTATGCTGTACGAATTAGGATTGTCATTTGCTGCCGTATAAGCCAATGAAGACGAAGTAGCAGTACCAAAACAAAAAGGTACTATAATTCCATCTGTAGTAAGACTCAAAGCAGGTGTGGTGATTGAATCAATATTTGAATGAGCACTTGTGCTAGTTCCATCGGTACTTCGTACTCTATAATAGTATTTTGTGTTTGGAGATAGGCCTGATACTGATTTAGAGTTAGAGGAAACAGTAAGGTCTTGATAGCCAGAGAGGTAGTTAACATTTTCGAGAATAACAGAAACATCATCAAATGACAAATTTCCTGAGCTTTTTATATATGTGAATCTAAATTGATTTAAATTTGCAGGTAATGTAGGACTTGATGTTGAATTATAGGTAACTGTAGTACCAGAAGAAGATAGACTTGTTATATTTTGAATTGTAATCCAAGAAGTTCCATTATATCCTTCTACTAATAATGATGACCCTGTTGCTGTTTGACCTTTATACCAAAAGGATAATTGAGTAGCAATCCCCGAATACGTCAAAGTCAGAACCCTATCATTTGTTGCATCCATTTGTAAAGAAGGAGAACTAGATCCAAAATTTCCTGAGGAAGTATATGTGCCTCCAATAGCTGTATATGTCCATCCAGAAGGTGGTGTAGTGCCTGAAGAAAATCCCTGTGTATTTGTTGAGCTTGTAAAATTACTTGTTGATACATCCAAACGATAGTTTGTTGCATTATTAACAGATGACCAATTGGCATCAAAACTATTACACATAACATTGTTTGGTGAAGAAATAGATGGGGGGGCTAAAGGTTGATTAACAGAAATTGTAAAAACACTTCCTGATACATTATTATATGCGGCAACTCTAAAATAATAAGTCGTTCCAGGACTTGCCGTTATAGTCATTGTCTCTGTAGTTGAATTATTTGAGTTTCCTCCCGTTTGAATTCCAATTCCATTTGTTGGGCAGTTTGATGTGTACGCAAAAAGATCATAATCAATACTAGCAGAGTTCGACAGAGATACACTTATTGTACCAGAGGATACCGAAGTATAAGAATACCAAACATCAGAACTGTAATTATATGGATCTGAATTTATAATATTATAAGTAGCAGAAATGGTTGTTCCTGATGTTGGAGCTCCGTTAGTAAGAGTTGTTGAATTATTACACAAATCATTTGAAGGAGCTGGGGCAGAAATATTAAAGGTGTTTGATGTAACCGAAGTTAATCCAGTACTTGTAAAAGTAATAGTTGCTCCTGAAACTGCATTAGTACTTGTAGCGGTTAACCCTGCAAAAGTAGTTGTTCCTGAAATAGCATTGACAGATGTAGTACCTCCTAACGTCCATGTCCCAGCACCTAAAGCGGCGTTAATAGATGCTGTACTTGTTGTTGCATTTCCATATTGATCTTGAATAGCTATTCTTGGTTGTATTGCTAACGTTCCTCCATTTATAGATGGTGCCGAAGGTTGAGTAGTTATTCTTAATTTATTTGCTATTCCAGCACCTATTGATTGTGAAACCGTTGAATTACTATAACCCGTTGCAATCACAACTATTGATTTTGATCCTGCAGATTGTAAAAGAGTGGAGGCAGAAGGCGTAAAGGTAATTTGTCCAGCAGAAATAGAATACGCAGAAGCAGACAATGTTGTTCCTCCGACAGTAATACTTGTAATTGCTCCTCTCCAAGTGGGATCGTCTGTAAAGGTAACATTAAAAGGTGCATCTACGGTTGGTGAAGAAGCGGAAGTAAGGGTTGGAGGAGTTAACGCCCCTGAAGAAGTAGAAGTAACTAAAATATCATCTAAGCTTATTTTAGGACGAGAGCCCGAAGGTGAACCAAGAACTGCACCTCCATTATACTCATAAAAACGTATTTTAACTGTGGATTGATTATCTAATGCTGTTGGTAAAGTAATATTTACTGGTATATTAGCGGTAGATGCGCCTGTATTATTGTATACAGTATATGGACCGCCTAATAAAGTCCATGTAGTTCCGTCTGTTGAATAATATACGTTAAGTGAAGCCGATCTTCCATTTGGAGAAGAAACGGATGAATTTAAAATATTAGCATAGTTAAATGACAAACTTCCCGCTGTTCGACCTGTAAAATTTAAATTTAAATCACAAGCAACAGCTACAGAATTATCTGGTGTTCCAGTACTTAAGAAAATCATTTTAGTTGAATTAGAAGATATAGCATCGTAAGCAATACCTGTACTAGAAGATGTAACACCTAATGCAACATTCGTGGTAGTTGTTGTTTTTGTTGCTACAGGTATTGATCCTGTACTTAAAACAGCTAGTCCATTAAAATTTGTTGGATAAGACGTTGATAAATTTGAGAATGTTTGAGAATAATTTCCTGATGACATATTATAATAAGTCTGCCCCCATCCCACATGCATTACAAAAAAGGCAGCCAAAAATAAACAAATTGGTTTTCTAAAAATGTATATATTTTTCATTTCAAATAATTTTTTAAATATTATTCGGCAAATATATAGAAGTTAGAGAAAGTAAATGTTAAGGCAAGATTAAATAGCCATAAAAAATTGTTAAAAATTGTAAATGTATGGATTATAGCTAAATAGGCTTGAAAAATTGTTGAAAAATAAATGTTAAAATAAATAAAAATGCCCTTTGGGAAATCAAAGGGCATTTTAAAAATAAACGATATTTTATCTATTTTCCTACTACTAATACCTGAACCGATTTATTTATTCCATTATTAATCGTTACGTGATAAGTTCCTTGAGGCAAATGACTCAAATTCATTTTATGATTGGTATTATATCCCGCAGGAATTATCGTTTCGGAATATACATTTCTTCCAAGCAAATCATTGATAGAAATAGCAATGTCCGTTTTCTGAACCGTTTGAATGCGAATATTCAAATCTTGAACATTTAATGGAACTGGATACATAGACACATTGAATTCTGGTAGTTTTGAAGTACGTTTTACTACTACCGCTTTGCTATAATCCATTTTTCCATCCAAATCTATTTGTTTGATTCTATAATAAACCAATTCGCCGTATTCTTCATCATGATTAAATTCATAGAACCTTTCTGTAGCACTATTACCTGCTGCCAAAATATCCTTAGACGCTTCAAAGAACTCTTTTGCATCATAGCTATACTCTACTACAAATGATTTTGTGTTTTTCTCACTTGAAGTAGCCCATTGAATAAGATTGCCTGTTTCTTTTGCGGTAGCTTTAACTTCTTTCCACGTTACAGGAAGTCCCACGGTACCACCACTATTAAACAATCCATTATTTGAAGGACCAAAAGAAGAACCTCCCGATCCTCCAGAGAAACTGGTAATACCCGAAAGCTCTACATAAGTTTGACCATTTAAGGTAGCCACAGCATCTTGTGTCAATTTCACAATGGCGCCATTGTGCTTATTACCCGTCCAATTGGTAGGATTGTAAACGGTGTTTACAGTTTTGAACCATTCAAAGCCACCTCTTACTGCCAACGTACTTGGGTTTGTTGTATCTTTTAATTTATTATAATCATTATCGCGTTCACCCAATATATCCGTAATATCTTGTGTATCTATAAAAAATCGGACTTTGACACTTGAATTAGAGGCTATAGAACCTGACGATAGGGTTGCATTCCAATAACGACTCATGATATAACTGGCATGTTCTTGATTGGCGCCATTGCTTGAAGTGCTTTTTTGATATTTATTAGTATTATCTACGTTAATATCCACTGTTGCAGTAAACGTATTACCGTTTTTATGGATACCAAACAACCATTCATCTGGATTAGCAGCCGTTCCATAATACGTCCAGCCACTGGCATCCGTACATTGCTCTACTGCGCCTGTAGTAGTAGCAGAGGCAAGAACAACATTATTCGCAGGAACTCTATTGTTTAATTGAACCGTTTTTGTATTTGTACAACCTGTAGATGCTATAGTAGCTGTTGCTGTATACGTTCTATTTGCCGTTGGCTTTGCATATAATGTCGTAGCAGCAGTACCGGTATATGCGGTTGTCGCAGCAGCATCGGTATATAAGTCTGTGGTTGGTGACCATGTGATGGGTTGTTGAACAGAATTACTGAATTGCCAATTATATATATAATACCAATAACTTGCTCCTGAAGAAAAATTATTACCTGTAATACTAACGTAGGAGTTTGAAACAGGGTAGGTTTGATTTGATGTGTTTCTATTCAAATTTATAGCAGTACCTCCTTGTCCAATTCTGTAACCAGTCCCTACAGTAAGAGGCAAATTAAATGTTACGGTATGTGGTGTTGTCCCATTACTATTTGTTACAATATAATTTGATGTAGCCAAAACAGTTCCTGCACTATTTGCTATAGAAATTGAACCTGAAGTCCCTACAGTAGCTGTTGGATATACATCAATAGATGTTAATGTAGTCGCCTGCAGAACATCAAATATTTGATAATAAGTGCCGATAGAAAATGCTGTTGCCGAAATGGCACCTCCTTGTGCAGTAGGTGAAATAGGAGATATTGAAAAGCTATTTCCAATTGTCCCCCCACTAGTCAAACTCAATGCTTGACTACTACCATTACATACTCCTGTTGTCAAAGATGGAGATAAGGTCAAAGCTGATGGAATTGGATTAGTAGTCACGGCAATTGATCCTGTTGTGGCACATCCATTGTTGGCTCCACCGCTATTATCTGTTGCGGTTACGGTATATGTTGTATTCGCGGTTGGACTCGCCGTGACACTCCCTCCCGAGCCAAGACTATTGCTCCAAGCATAGGTATAGCCCGT
>JBIPPG010000123.1:0-7212 GCA_044368545.1 Chitinophagales bacterium
CTATGATTCAAAGCGATGGCAAAATACGAATGAGTGCATCCCTGATGGATGGCGTTTCCAACAAAATGAGTGGCGTCATAAATATTGAAAATGTAAAAAATCCCATACAAATAGCGTTAGAATTACAAAAAGAACAAGATAGAATTTTAGCGGGGGAAGGTGCCGAAAATTATGCTAGAAAAATGGGAATACCCAGTTATTCTGTTGAAACCAAAAGTAGGAGAGAAGAGTATGAAACGAAGCTAAAATCCTTGGGAACGGGAACGGTAGGCTGTGTGGTAATTGATAGTAAAGGACATATTGCTGCAGGAACATCCACCGGAGGCAAAGGTTTTGAATTGGTAGGAAGGGTGTCGGATTCCGCTACTGTAGCAGGAAATTATGCCAATGATTTTTGTGGTGTAAGCCTTACGGGGGTAGGCGAAGATATAGTGAGTGGTGCTATGGCTGCCAAAATAGTTACAAGAGTTACAGATGGTATGACGCTGAACGCAGCTGTCCAAAAAACCTTTGATGAAATAAAACCATTCGACGGATTTGCAGGTGCTATTTGTATAGATCATCAAGGAAATATCGCGCATTTGGATTCTTTCCCTGCTATGGTGTATGCTAGCTATGATGGCGTAATACTCGATGTTTTTGGGTAAATGTTTTTTTCTTTTTTAGTCTTAATATTGAAGTCTTTTAGCGGATAGTTAGGAAATTTATATGAAATTTTTTTGTTTTTCTTTGCTCTTAATATGCCAAATTGCTTTTGCCCAAGAGCATAAAAAAGGGTTTGGGCTTTCCGAAAAAAAAGGCTTTGGAGCATCTTATCTCGATACGCTCAATGTTTCATGGTATTATAATTGGGATTTGGAATCTAAAATCATTACAAAAATTGAATTTGTGCCCATGATATTTTCGCTAAAGAAAGTAAATGCGCTGAAACAATACAAGATACTACTTGCTTTTAACGAGCCAGACCATCCCAAACAAGCAAATATTTCAAGTATTGAGGCAAATGAAAAATGGAATAAAATAGCTACTAAAACTAATAAAATAGGAAGCCCAGCCATTGCAGGAAATTTATTGAAAGATTCAAATTGGTTGGATAAATTCATTTTATCTAATCCTAAAGTAGATTTTATTTGTGTGCATTGGTACAAAGGTTGCAATCCCGAAAAATTCATATCGGATATGAAAAATATCATCCAAAAGTATCAAAAACCTATTTGGATTACTGAGTTTGCCCCTCAAACAGCCTCTAGTAGCCAAAAAGAACCCAATAAATTCAAACAAGACGAAATCAATCAGTTTATCTCAATAGTCTGTAACTGGATGAATTTGGAACCTATGGTGTATCGTTATGCTTGGCACGACTCCAAGATTGGAAACACTGCATTGTTTGATTCCAATGGCAATCTGACAGAAACAGGAAAATGCTATGCTAAAATCAAATAATTGTTTCTAATACTGCCCCGTCTGCAACAAAACCAGCGTGCAAGCTTCTTCGTAGGCTATTCCATTTTCTTCAAGAAGAGTATTGAGCGCAGGATTTTCAGTACCTGGATTGAAAATGACACGTTTAGGTTGCAGTTTGAGGATATATTCAAAATGTGCTTTTTGATTTGTAGGATTGAGGTATAGACTTATGGTGTCCAACGCTTCGGGATAGAAATACTCATTTTGAATAGCTACATCGGCTATATTTCCTGTTTTAAGACCATAGGCATAAGTCGTATGATTGTATTTTCGGAGCATATTTACAGCCTTGTTTGAATATCTATCTGTATTCTCCGATGCGCCAATTACCAATGTGGGTTTATTCATAATCAATTATTTAAAAATTCTTTTCTCAGGCTAAAGCCTGTGGCTTATGAATGAATATTGCAACCAAATACTTCAAATCACAATTTACAAATCACAATTTTCTAACGTCTAAAATCTCAAATCTAATATCTGTCCTCAGGCTAAAGCCTAAGCCTATTGAATTAATATTGCAATGAAATACTTCAAATCACAACTTTCTAATGTCTAATATCTCAAATCTAATATCTATAAAGAAATCCCTACATCGCCAAATCTTCCTCGTCTTCGCTATATGTAACGATATTTTCGCTATTAGAAAGATTCAGTTTGTTATCTGTCATCGTTTTGCCAAAACTATTCTCAAAACTCAACTCCTTATTTGGACGGCCATTGGCTGTTGTTGCCTGTTGTTTCTGAGGCATTGAAAAGCTTTCCGAGTTTGCATCTGCAAAATCTGCTCTATTATAGCCTTCTCTTGGCTCAAATCCATTATTGATTTGAATGGCTATAAAATTGATACGATCCATACGAAATGTTCTCCAGTCATTTCTAAGTCTACACCAGCCTACCAAATTCGTTTTTCCATCGCGTGTTACAATATCCATCGGCTCAATTTCTCTTTTTGTCAAGCCTTTCTCTCTCGAATGATATTCTATCGTTACTACTTTATCTGTTTTTATAGCATTGTGGATGGTGTTGATTAGATTCGAACTAAAGCTATACGCCGATTCATAATCTTGTTTTTTGTTTCTGTTGTTTCTATGATTCATTTGGGTTAAAGATTATATGTTAAAAATAAATTATATGTTTTAGATGTTTGCAAGCTGTGTCTCTAGGCTTTTAAGTCTTTCGAGTCCATCTTGCAGTTTTTTCTGCTCCATTTCCAATACCTTTGCGGGTGCATTATTTACAAATTTCTCATTCTTCAATTTCGCCTCCACGCTAGCTACAAATCCTCGAGTATATTGAATTTCTTCTTCTATTTTTTGTTTCGATTCGGTGCTGTCTATCGCTTTTTCACTATTTACAAATACCTTTTGATTCTCTATTAACAATGCATTTTGTGTTTTAGTGCCAATTTCACTATCAATCACCTCGGCCCAAACTAATTTTTTGATTTTTGGGATAAATGCCTGTAGTTTTTCTAGCAAAGTTGAATCAATACTCAAGCCAATCGTTTCTCTATTTTTCATTTTCAAGTTGGCACGAACTTCTCTTGATTTAATGATTAATTCAAAAAACGCTTCACTATTTTTTATCAATGCCATTTCAGCGTTTACATCTTCCTTTTTAGTAGGATGTGGCGCCAATGCACAAATTTCGCCTTCTTTTCGTTCACGAGCATTTGCCCACAATTCTTCGGTAATGATAGGCATAATTGGATTCAAAATTGATAAAATCGTTTCAAAAAATTGAATCGTTTCGTCGTATGTATATCGGTCAATCGGTTTCTCAAAATCAGGTTTGATCAACTCCAAATACCAGCTACAAAAATCATCCCAAATAAACGTGTACAAATCCTTAAATGCCTCCGAAATTCTCAAATTCTCTATGTTTTGAAGATAAGAATTGACTTGCAATTGCAATTTTGCTGCAAACCAATCCATAACAGCTTGATTTTCCTCATTTTTACCTTCGTAGATTTCCCATCCTTTTACCAATCGGAACGCATTCCAGAGTTTATTGCCAAAATTTCGTCCAATTTCAAGACTTTTTTCATCAAATAAAATGTCATTTCCTGCAGGCGAAATACTCATCATACCAAATCGTACACTATCTAGCCCAAAACGCTCAATCAATTCAAACAAATCGGGGCTATTGCCTAATTGCTTACTCATTTTTCGTCCCAGCTTGTCGCGCACCATTCCCGTCAAATACACTTTTTCAAAAGGTTTCGTATCGGTATATTCATAGCCTGCAATAATCATACGAGCAATCCAGAAAAACAAGATGTCCGAACCCGTTACGATCATTTTTGTAGGATAATAATAGTTCAATTCTTTGTTTTTAGAAAGGTCTATTTTACCTGTTTCTTTATTGAAACAATCATCGGCATAGCCTTTGAAAACCTCCATAGGCCATAGCCAGCTACTCGCCCAAGTATCCAATACATCCTCATCTTGACGCAAATCTTCTTTTTTAATATTTGGATCTATTTTTTTTGCCAATTCAAAGGCTTCTTCAATATTTTCCGCTACTACAAATTCATCATTGGGCATATAATACGCCGGAATTCGATGTCCCCACCACAATTGACGGCTAATACACCAGTCTCTCACATTGCTCATCCAATGATTATAGGTGTTTTTGTGGAATGCTGGAAATAGAATCACCTCATCGTTCATCACCACTTCGTGTGCTTTTTTGGACAAGCGTTTCATGTCTATAAACCATTGAAGCGACAATTTTGGCTCTACCACTGTATTGGTTCGCTCGCTGCGTCCTATTTTATTTTCTATTTCTTCTACCTTGGCTAAATGTCCTTTTTCTTCCAGCAAAGGCTCTATCATTTTACGAACTTTGAATCGATCCAATCCCACAAAATCAGGATAAGAACATTCTGCGTTCAGCGTACCATCATCGTTCAAAATGTCTAAAAACGGCAATTCGTGTCTTACACCTATTTCGTAGTCGTTGATGTCGTGCGCAGGCGTCACTTTCAAGCATCCCGTCCCAAAATCTTTATCTACATAATCATCAAAAATGATAGGAATGGCTTTATTTATTAGCGGTACTATTGCTTTTTGACCTTTCAAATGTGCATATCGCTCATCTTTTGGATTAATCGCTATTGCCACGTCGCCAAAAATGGTTTCCGGGCGCGTAGTAGCTATCGTCAAAAACTCTGAACTGCCTTCAATTGCATATTTTATATGAAAAAGTTTCGATTTTTCGGGTGTATCTTTATATATTACCTCTTCGTTGGAGAGTGCTGTTTTGGCCTCGCAGTCCCAGTTGATAATGCGCTTCCCTTTATAAATATACCCTTTTTTATGTAAATCCACAAAAACACGAATCACCGCTTTGTAATAATCCTCGTTCATCGTAAATTCTTCACGACTCCAGTCGCAGCTACAGCCTATCGCTTTCAGCTGATTGATGATAATACCTCCGTATTTCTCTTTCCATTCAAAAGCATGTTTGAGAAAATCCTCTCTGGATAAATCACTTTTCTTGATGCCTTTTTCGCGGAGCATCTGCACCACTTTGGCTTCGGTAGCAATAGACGCATGGTCGGTGCCGGGAACCCACAGCGCATTAAAGCCCTCTTTGCGAGCCTTACGGATAAAAAAATCTTGCAACGAATTGTTCAAAACGTGCCCCATGTGCAGTACTCCTGTAACATTCGGCGGCGGAATGACTATCGTATACGAAGGTTTTTCGTTCACTTCCGAGTGAAACGTTTTATTTTCTTCCCAGTACTTGAGCCATTTTGCTTCCGCTTCTTTTGCGTTAAAATTCTTATCCATTTTTGTTGCTGTATTTTTTTGCAAGCTACAAATATAATGAAAATTCGTTATTTGCCTAGCTAAAATGTGATGGAATGCCTACCTTAGACGATGTCCAAGGTTGTTGATTTAGTACTTATTGACCTTAATACAGTTTTGTTTATAAAAAAAGCACCAAAGGTGCGCTAACCATTAACATCGTCTGAAGGACGATGAAAAAAGGTGCGCTAATCAATAAAGTCGTCTTAAAGGCGATGTAAAAAAACAAAATGCACAATTAATCCCAAAGGTATCTTTCATCATATTCGGCGTTATACTTTTTCAGAAAAGCAATGTATTCGTCTTGAAAGGTCTTTTTTTTATGATGTTCGGCTTGGTTTTCTATGTATCTAATTACTACATCTATTTCAGCTGGATTTACGGAAAAGCTTCCATAACCTCTTTGCCAATAAAAATTTTTATATTTATCACCCTTTGTTTTTATCCATTTAGAAGAATGCGATTTTATTTCTTCTAAAAGTTTCATTAAAGCAATTTTACGAGATAATACGCAAAGTATATGAATATGATCTCTATACCCACCAACTTTTATAGGATTGCATTCCAAGTTTTTACATATCCCACCAATATATTTAAATAATTCTTCTTCTATCGCTTCGTCGATTAGAGGTTCTCGATATTTTGTGCTAAACGTAATATGCAAGTAGTTATAGGCTATAGATTGAGGCATAATATTGATTTAGATATTTTTTCAATTTTGATTTTCAACTACAAATTTAAACAAAATTCTATTATATTCTTATTAAAATTTTAGATAATACTCATTGGTTTTATTACCTTGGACGTTGCCCAAGGCTCATGATTATGCGCTTTTAGCGCTTTTCATATACTAATTATTACTTTATAATTTTTAGCGTTTAATGTTTTTTTTATAAAAAAAGCACCAAAGGTGCAAAACCATTAATATCGTCCAAATGACGATAAGAAAAATGCGAGAGAAAAAATCAAGCACCAAAGGTGCAAAATCATTAACATCGTCCAAAATGGCGATGAAAAAAAGGTGCGCTAATCACTAACATCGTCTAGAGGGCGATAAGAAAGGAGGGCGATGAATAAGCGAGCGCGAAGCAAGCACCAAAGGTGCAAAATCATTAACATCGTCCAAAAGACGATAAGAAAAATGCGAGATAAAAAATCAAGCACCAAAGGTGCAAAATCATTAACATCGTCCAAAAGGCGATGAAAAAAAGGTGCGCTAATCACTAACATCGTCTAGAGGGCGATAAGAAAGGAGGGCGATGAATAAGCGAGCGCGAAGCAAGCACCAAAGGTGCAAAAACATTAACATCGTCCAAAAGACGATAAGAAAAATGCGAGATAAAAAATCAAGCACCAAAGGTGCAAAATCATTAACATCGTCAAAAAGGGCGATAAAAAAAAGGTGCAAAATCATTAACATCGTTTGAAGGACGATGAAGAAAAGATGCGATATGCTTTAACATACCCTTTTAATTTGGGACACTCTTATCATTATGCGCCAATAAAGAGCTGTAATCATTATAAAAGCCATTTTATTCATTTACATAATTTTAATATTCACAAATTCCAAAAAATGCTTAAGTTTGTAGCAAATATAAAATTATGATTGTCAATTTGAGCGCTAAAAATAGTCTCTTGCATCAGTTTTTAAATGAAATTAGAGATGAAAACAAACAAAAAGATTCCCTGCGTTTTAGGATCAATCTGGAGCGTATCAGCCAGATTCTAGGCTATGAGTTGAGTAAGGAATTGGAATATGAAGCCATTCAAGTACAAACACCTTTGGGTATAAAGGATTCGGTACAGTTAAAAGATACGCTGGTTTTGGCGGATATTTTACGAGCCGGAATTCCAATGCATTATGGGCTTTTGCAGTATTTTGATCACGCTGAAAATGCATTTATTTCTGCATATCGAAAATATAGCAAAAGTG
>JBIPPG010000124.1:0-7178 GCA_044368545.1 Chitinophagales bacterium
CAACGCATTGTGATTATAATACTGAATATAATCGTTACTTTTTCCTTCGGTGCTGATTTTTGGATTTGGATTCGCACCTTCCAAAATCACGTCCATTCGGTACGTTTCCGTTTGAATCTGACTTAGAAGTTTTTCCATCTTCTCATGTTCTTTCATTGATGCAAACTTATCCAATGGTTTGTATCCTTCTGGATAAGTTACTTTATTGAACTGATAGGCTATGCCTGCTTGCATCAAAAACATAGAGAGATTACCTTCTTTAAACACAAACTTGACATTTTTGGCATCTGATCCTGTTACTTGACCTTTATTTTCTTCAAAAGCCCAAGAACTCTTTTGCATCATTTTTTGTGCCTTTTGCAAATCTGAAGTTTTATTTGCATAAGCATAGCTTGATAATAAGCCGAGAATAATAATTAGTTTCATTTTTATTAATTTTGAAGATACAAAAATAATACAAATAAAAAAATATATTCAAATTAAAAAATAAATGTTATTTTTGCACTCCAATTTGGGACGGTCTCTTAGCTCAGTTGGTTAGAGCACCTGACTCATAATCAGGTGGTCGCTGGTTCGAGCCCAGCAGGGACCACACAAGCCAAAAGCCTTTATTTATAAAGTCTTTTGGCTTTTTTTCTTTAAGCAAAACCTATTGGTATATATTGAAAACGTTATTTAATTTTTACATTTTCTGGGAATGGATGGATTACTATCATAATTAACAAACATTTATTTTGCTAAAAATGACGTATAATGTACAGATTTTGAACTAAATACACCGTAAGAAACGCCTTTTAAACAGTTATTTTTGTTTCAAAACTAATAATTCTATACTTTTGTATCATTGACTAAAGCTAAAAATTAATAAAATATATGCGAGATACTTTTAACAAATTCTCATTTCTTAAAAATGTTGAATATATCAATAAAGACAAATATGTTTTTTTTATTTTTTTGATCCTTTCTATCGTACTATACATACCCGCTTTCTATAGTAGATGGGTGTTTGACGCTGCGGATTTTCTATTAAAATATGAAAAATATGGCGTTGAAGGAATTTGGTATAGTTTTCATGAATCTACAAATACATTTCTTATTTCAAATCATTTTATACATTTTTTGATTTATAAATTATTTGGGAAAAATTTGCTTTATCACAGTCTTTTCAGTATGTTTTGGCATAGTTTTAATGCACTTTTATTATTGAAATTCTCAAAAATAATTTTCAGAAATAAATCCATTTTTTTTCATCTATTGGTTAGTTTGCTTTATTTAACATCTCCATACCATTCTGAAACCAATATTTGGGGTTGTAATTATCATTATTTAGCGTTGAATTCTTGCCTATTACTTTTGTTTTTACTCATAGAATTCTATAACCATAGCTCTTCAAAAAAAATACTATTATTACTTCTTTTTGTATTCGCGTTCTCTTTAGGACTTCATGAATTAGCGTTTTTAAATATTCTGATTTTAATAGTTTATCAAATTTTCTTTTTAAATAAAGAAGCTAAAAAAACTTGGTTACTTTTTATAATTTTTATCCCTATCATTTTTATTTTTTTATTTCTTAGGAATAAAGTTGGAGGCAATGCAATTGGTCATTATGGGGCTTCTGTTCATCTAAATTACAATTTAATTGAATCCATACAAAAGCTATTTAAATACTTCTATAAATTATTTTTTATTAGTTCTATTCATCCTTTTCAATTTTTGGTTCATAAAGTAATAGATAAACTTGTTGGGTATAATTTTATAATTCTAGCCGCATTGGTCTTTGTTTATTTTAAATATTTTTATAACAAAATCACTTTTTTTCTAATTTTTGGATTCATTCTATTTTTGATACCAGTCCTCAATCTATATTTTGTTGATTATATGTATATTGCAGGCGATAGATATTGTACAGTGCCTCTAATATTTAGTAGTTTGATAATTGCATATTTGATATTTTTTATTTTTAAAAATTCTAAGTTAAAATTATTGATATTAGGAATAATAATCATTTTACAAGCTGGAACTTTATGCTATTACAATTATCTATGGTCAAAAAGTTATTCATTAATGAAGCTTATTGAAAATTATAAATTTGAAGAAAATATAAATTACTATTGGTTGAATTTACCCGAAAGCTACAAAGGTGCTTATATGTACAAAGGTGGCGATGGCGAAAATCCATTTCTAGTAAGATTAAAATTAAAAAATAAAAATAGAAACTTGAAATTTTCAACAATTGCAGGTATGAATATGAACTCCATTCAAGATAAGGTAATAGTAGAAAAATTAAACTCAGAATCAATAAAAGTAACTTTAGGACAATGGGGAAACTGGTTTTGGGTGGGAGAAAATGGTGCAAATGATTATAAAAATAAGATTTATTCCGTTGATTTTGATGATATTAATCATTCTTATATTCTTAAATTGAATTCGGATTTAAATTTAAATAACAATAGATTAATCTTTTATGATTCAGGACAGATAAAACAAATAAAACTATAAAAATATTTGTGTTTCTTACCCTTTCAATTCATTTACATATTCATTAAAATGCGAAGCGTTGAATAATGCGCTTCCGCAAACCAAAATATCCGCTCCTGCTTCTATCAATTCTTTTGAATTACTGATGCTAACGCCGCCATCTACTTGGATTTTACATTTAGAATTCGTTTTAGCTATCATTTTTTTTGCCTCTTTTACTTTTTCAAAGGTAGCAGTAATAAAGGATTGTCCTCCAAATCCTGGCTGTACACTCATAATAAGCAATACATCTACCGTTGTGAGATATTCTTCTATTAGAGAAATTTCGGTATTGGGATTGACTACCAAGCCACAAGAAATACCCAAATCTTTTATCGTTTTGAGGTCCCGAACCAAATTTTGATTATTTTCAAAATGGATAGAAATATGATTTGCACCTTTTTTTGCAAAAGTCTCCAAATACAAACTTGGATTTTCTATCATCAAATGCACATCTATAACTTTATCTGTCATTTTTTTTACGGCTTCTAAAATTGGAAAACCAAAAGAAATATTTGGAACATTGATGCCGTCCATTACATCAAAATGAATCCATTCAGCGGCAGAATTGTTGATTTTTTCAAACTCTCTTTCTAAATTTCTAAAATCGGCTCCTAATATAGAGGGTGCAATTGTAATATGAGACATATATTATATAGTTGTATTTGTAAATTGTTCAATATTATTTAAAATATAGTTATAATCTGCTTCTGTATCTACCGATTTTGATTCAAAAACGGTGGTATTCAAGTATATTTCATATCCATTTTCTAGCCAACGCAATTGTTCCAATTTTTCATAAGATTCCAATGGACTTTCGGGCAATTTTACCAATGCTTTTAATATTTCGGGCTTGAAAGCGTACATACCTATATGTTTATAAAAAATATGCTTTTCAATCCCTTCTTCCACGGTCATTTCTCTTAAATACGGAATGGCTGAACGGCTAAAATAGAGTGCTTTTTTATCTTTTGAAAAAACGACTTTGATGATACTATCTGTTTCTACATCTTCTTTTATGTAGATTTTTTTTATCAAGGTTCCAATCTCGGCTTTTGGATTTTGTTTAAAAATAGCTGTTATTTCTTCAAAACTTTGTGGATGTATAAATGGTTCGTCGCCTTGTACATTTACGATTAAGTCATAATTTATAGTTTGAGCGGAAAGTACCTCGGCGCATCGCTCCGTACCATTTTGATGTGTGGAAGCCGTCATTTGATAGTCCATATTATGTATAAGACACTCCTGCTCTATCCTAGCGTCATCGGTAGCTATTATTACCTTTTCAAAAACATTGCTTTTTTTGCATTGAAGATAAACCCTGCGTATCATCGAAATACCTGCAATATCTAGCAAGGGCTTTCCCGGCAATCGTGTAGATTGGTATCGAGCAGGAATTACAGCAAGTACTTTCATCAATGATTTAATTTTTTGTAAAAATAAAAGAAATTCTATAAACTTATTATCTTTTCAATATCTAAAATATGTTCTGTTAAGTCAAATCGCTTTACTTCATTGAGATTCAATGTATTTTTTGCAATTTCTAACGCTTCTTGAGGGTCTTTACACGTTGCGTTGAAAAAATATCCCGCTTCTATCATTGCATTTTTTGGAATTAAGCCAATTAATTCTGACCCCGAGACTTCAATATTGTATGCTTTGGCTAAATTTTGGCAAGATTCAAATACCAAATGCAATGGACTGGATTTAATATCTGTAATATTCATCGAAATTTGGATTTTGTCAAACTCATCAATATACCATCCAATCGCTCGCAATCCTTTGTGAAGTCCAGCAATTCGGGTTTTATTTCCCGCTGCATCTTTTACTAAATATCCCGTTTCTCTTAATTTACCTGCAATTTCCTTAGCTATTTCTATAGTTCCTCCTTTTATGTTTACATTAAATGCTATCAACAAATCCCTAACCCCAACGGCACTTGCGCCTGTTTTGGGATTCCAAGTTGCTCCAAAATCGGGTTTCCAAGCTTCTGTTTTCATTTTTTCTTCAAATCCTTGATATTCTCCTTTTCGGATATTAGCTAAGTATTTTCTGTCCGCTGATTTTGCGGATTTTTCATATAAATAAATGGGAACATTAAGGTTTTGTGCCACTTTTGCTGCAAATACATCCACTTTTTCAATCAATTCAGCTTCATACGAAGTATCCAAAGCCACAAATGGACAAACGTCTACTGCGCCCATTCGAGGATGTGTACCTTGATGTTGACTCATATCTATTAATGAGGTCGCTTTTTCAAAGGCTTTATACATAGCTTCAATTACGGCATCCATTTCACCTATAAATGTCATTACCGTTCTATTCGTCGCTTTTCCAATATCGATATTCAAGAGAGAAACGCCTTTTGTTTCAGAAATAGCATTTGCTATTTTTTGTATAGTAATCAAATTATTACCTTCGCTAAAATTAGGTATACATTCTACTATTTTTTTCATTTTATATATTATAATGACTTTTTAGAAATGAAAATCAATGAACTACAAAAATAATACTTCTACGTATAATTTAGATTAGAATTATCTTTGTAGTCAAATAAATGGAGGAATTTTATGACCAAAATGATACGAATAGATATTGAAAAGCCCGATGAACGTGGCCTCAATACGACAATGGAGGTTTTGAAACAGGACGGCATTATTATCTTTCCTACCGATAGTGTCTATACAATGGGCTGCGATATTCGAAGCAAAAAAGCATACGAAAAACTCTGTAGGCTCAAGAATGTAAAGCCCGAAAAAGCCCAATTTTCTATTATTTGTGCGGATTTTAGCCATTTGAGTGAATTTGCAAAACAATTAAGTAATAGCGAATTTAAAACCTTAAAGTCACATTTACCTGGTCCTTATACCTTTATTTTACCAGCCAGCAAAGAGGCTTCTCGTTTCTTTCATTATTCCAAAAAAACGATTGGATTTAGAATTCCCAACACAAATTTGGTGCATCAATTGATAAAAAAATACGAGTCTCCCATTTTTTCGGCGAGTATTCAAATAGATAAAGACAGTCCGTATGCTACTACTGCGGATGAAATTTTTGATTTGTATGAAGGGCAAGTGGATTTGATATTGGATGGGGGTATTTGTGGTGAAATCCCAACTACTATAGTGGATTTAACTTCGGGAGCTCCCGAAATAGTAAGACAAGGCGCTGGGGAATTTTAATAGTATGCGAATTCAAGATTGTTATAAAATTTTGGGTATTGAAGAGACTTTTGATAAAAAAGTAATAAAAAGTGCGTATCGCAAACGAGTTTTGATACTTCATCCCGATAAAAATAACCAATCCACGAGTCAAGAATTCATTGAGTTAAAAAAGGCATATAATTATTTGATGCGAGTATTGGCAAATGATTTCACCGATGAAATACTGCTAAAAAATAGATATAGCAAGATTTATAATGCGGATAAAATCTACAAAGAAAAGATAAAAAGAAACTATAAAAAAACACCTAAACCAAAGGTTTCATCTGTTAATAATTCTAAAAACATCTCATTTTTCTTTATAATCTCAATTATTGCCTTAATTTTGTTTTTAATCTTTATTCAATATGTACACTAAAATAATTATCTTGGGTTTTATTCTTAGTTTTTTGACGGCATGCAAGTTTACTTCTCCAGAATTTAGGCGTTTGGAAACGTGGAAAGTCAATTCGGTAACTCCATCCGAAGTATCGCTATCCAATCAAGTGGTGTTTTACAATCCCAATAAGTTTGGGGGAATACGACTGCAAGACTTGAATTTAGAAGTTTATGCCAATGATAAAAAAATAGGCATAGTCCAAAATCCAGAAAATGCAAAAACACAAATATCGGGAACGAGTGAATTTTCGGTTCCTATTTCTGTTACTTTAAAAACGATGGATGTATTAGGAGGAATCGGTAATATTATAGGGATTGCATTGGGAAATAGCATCGATATTCGAGTAAAAGGAGTGGTAGTGGCAGGTGCATTTATGTTGAAAAAAGAAATTCCCATTGATTATAAACAACCTGTTTCTATCAAAGATATAAAAAAGTAATCAAAAAAATTGTTTTATTCCATTGCATTTTTTTGACTAAAGGATAAAAAACTTTAGTTAAAAAATTTAAATTACTAATTTTGTATTTATAAAAATCAAAATTTATGAATAAATTATTGTTATTTTTGCTTGCTAGTCTATTTACAACTCATTTTTTTGCACAAAATTGTGGTACGCCCGAAAATGAACATTGGTTGGAAGAATGGGAACAACGTGGCGGTAGAAAATACCTAAAACAAGGATATATAAGACCTAGAAATACAATATTTATTCCTATTCATTATCATATAGTTAGACAATTAAATGGCACAGGTGGATTTCCGCTATCATATTTATTCAAAATGCATTGTGAACTCAATCAACGCTATGCAAGTACAGGGATTCAATTTACCTTAGATACATTTAGTTATATCAATTCTGATACATACTTTAATCTAGATACCGATACAGAATCACAAACAATGTCTAATATGTTTAATACCCTAAATCATTGCAACATATATTTAGTAAATCAGCCTCTAGCAGGTAATTGTGGCTATACTTATAGACCTACAGGCGGCAACCCTAACAGTAGATCTTCAATTTATTTAGCAGCTTCTTTTGGAAACTATACATGTACACA
>JBIPPG010000125.1:0-7165 GCA_044368545.1 Chitinophagales bacterium
AAGCATAGACTTTTTGATACTTCCCATATTCTGAATTTTTTATAATATTATACCAAAGTCCTAGCTTAAATAATGGAGGATATGTTTCATATTTCCCAATTTGATATGTATCTTTTATATTAAACTTGCATATCTCTCCATTATAATCTCTTGTACAATACAAACTATCAATATAGTTACGTAAATCCGAAAAATTGGAATTGGTCATAATATCTTGTTTCAATTTATCGCAAGCGGTACATTTATCGGTTAGCGGTATATTTTGTACTGAAGTATCAGAATTTTTGCCACAAGAAGCTAAAAATATCATAGTGGCCGTAGCCACTATGAATATAAATTTAAGATTACTCATATATCATGATTTTTTTATTGATATGATAATTATTGCTCTCAATTTTAATGATTACAGGTACATTGGTATAATTGCCAATTGGGGCTATGGCTTCTTTATCTTTTTCTATGACTACAAAGCTACGCTCAAGCATTTTGCCGTCATACGAATATACCGATACAGAATGTACTCCTTCCAAAAAATTGGACAAACGGAGCTGATAATTGCCAATATAGTCGATACAAGGGGTGTAGACATTTTTGGCTCTAGCTACTTTGTAGGCTACATAGGTGCCTGTATCGCCACAGAGTCCAAAATAATTGCCTCCCCACAAAACACAGCTGGAATTGGTGCTCCAAGTAGAGGTATTGCCCCCTTTGGGACCAATTCTATTTATGAAGGCATTCTGTTCCATTTGCATACCTACATGGGTAGCGGTAGCAAAGGCAGGGTGGCAACATTTATTATTACTAGAAGCATTGGATATAAACCCACACATAAAAGATCTACCTGATTGCAAGGTAGTGCCGCCGCCATTTTCACCACTATAAGATGCATTATGAAAATTGTCAAGCCTCAAGGTAGCTTCTTCATTTGGGTATAATTGGAATGGATAACTCACATCTACCAGCATAGAACTTACGTTCAACGAACGTACCGTATCGTACGAAAATTTGGTAGATGCTAATCCAATAGCCGAATCTACTAAACCTGCCAAAGCTGAATCTAATTGAGTCCAATCGGTCTTGCCCGATCCAAAAACTGCCGCTGCTACTAAGGCACCAGTTTTAATTGAATTTCTAACAATACTAGATAGCTTGGGCAATACCGCTAAATTAAACTGACTCGTAGCATCAGACGCTACCGAAGCTCTTCCTACATCCAAGGGCTTGAATAGTACATTTTCAGCAGTTTCAAAATTAATCTTTGAAAAAGTAGCTAGACTTGTTTCTGTTAGCGAACCTCTATGATAGCCACCACCTATGTTTAATGGATTACAATTTCCATGAACAATTGATATAGCACTCATATCCACTTTGTGCTTAGCGGCGGCTATAACGGTAATAGGACAAGCACAATCTTTTCGTAGCTCGGTATTAGCATCGTAGCAATGGTATGAAATGGCATTTTGGAAATAGAGCATAGAAGTACCCGTAGCAGTATCGCCTTGGCTAGCACCACTTTCAAACACAGGCGAACAATCGCCATGATTGACTATAGTACGGTAACGATACCATCCTCCAGGACCATTGTCATTGCCATCAAATACGTATTTAATATCGTTATCATTTCGCAAAGTTTTGTCAAAAGTATTGCCTCCTATATCATTTGAGCCTCCCCAGCGAAGTCCGCCGCTTAATTGGACTCCTGTTATATTATCATATAGTACATCTTTTGGCATAATGCCAGCTGTCGAAAAGTTGCGAGCATCTTTATGATGATAGCCCAATTCGCCATTGCCTATATCAATAACTTTTTGGCATTTGCATTCTTCATCTTCGTAATTGTTTTTAGCAATTACACAACTTTCTCTATAATTGATCCATTCTCTAAAATTTTGCTTTACAAATTTATTAAACTCCGCTTCAAATAATGGGTTTGAATTCATACATTGAAATATTTCTTGCCAAGTCCCTACGCATTGACCTCCAAAAATTGGTGTGTAGAATGCTAATTGTTTCAAAAGATTAGTATCGCAGTATTCGGGCATTTGCCACAATGGAGGAAGGTCGTCGCCATTCATTGTTTTTTTGAATACAAAACTAAATTCATCGGGATTGAGAAATAGATTCATTTGATTTTGCATTAAAACCATTTTTTCAAAGGGATGCGCTTTCGATTCAATCAAAAAATCTGAAAACTTTTGGTCTTTGGGCTTATTCTTTAAATCTTGGTATAAATAAGAAGATAATGACAAAATATCTTTTTTGCCATAGACTGTATTAAACTCGTCTATCCCTTGTAGATTGTAATTGAACTGGTCTACAGAATATTTCTTTTTAAGTTCAAATTTTTCTATTTTCAAATCTTCTCTATTGGCATAAGTATTGGAAGAGCCATTACCGCCACCTGGAGGCGCAGCCATAGCTAATGCCGAAGAAGAACCATTCCTATTTATCCAGTCCTTATCTACTACTACATCTGTAGCCAACCTTATATACTTTCTAAGTGGAATTCTGAGTGTAAATGAATGACAACTAATAGTAATAACTGTGTCCAAAACAAGAAAACCTGTAGGATCTTCTTCAAATAAATAAAGTTTTTTGGGGACAAATGGGTCGGTGGGATTCATACCATCCGAAAATCCATAGACTGCATAATCTTTTTCATAAAATACAGCCTTGAAGGCTTTGCTTTTTGAATTATTTTGTCCAAAAACTGACTTGCCCATTAACAAAGAAGCAAGCAGTATAAAAATAAAAAGTGTCTTTTTTTTCATAATCAATTGATTTACGTATTGTTAAAAGAAAAATATTTAGATTCCACTAAGTTGTATTTTTAAAATTAAGTATTTGTAAATGTCTTCATCTTTAATGTTCGTTTTTTCTTTTATACACTCTTCAAAAAAAGGGCGTGAACAAAATTGCTTGATTAAAACTTGTAAAAGGTATCGCCAAACACCTGCAAAGAATTCTAAACAAGCAAAGTTCACACCCCAGAGGGTGCGACTTTGCCTGCTTCTTTCTTTGCTAAAAATTTTGGCGATTTTATTTACAAAAGAAGCTCGGAGCAACTACGTCGCTTTTAATATGTGTTTCTTATTTTTAATTCATATTTATAATTAATGTAGATTAATAATTTAATTCAATCACAAAGATAAAATAATTTTTTATTGTTGTGCAATATTTTTTTACAAAAAATTACTTTTTTTTCAATTTTAGCCCCGATAGAAGTGAATATCCTCTGAAGCTTGCGTACCGTTCATATATCCGTAATTTTCAAACTTCGTTTTCAAAAACGGCTATAATGTCAGTATTAATAAAAGGAGATAGTAGCGCATAGCCCCGCTGAACGGGATTTACAACGGGGAAATAGCTCCAAAAAAAACTATATTTTGGATATTTGAAAAGGAGATAGTAGCGCATAGTTCCGTTGCTCGGAATTTAAAACAGGATTAGTTCCAAAAAAAGTAAAGAAATGAAAGTCTCAATTCGTTTTTTTTCCACATCCTATCAATCATTTATAAATAATAACATCATTTTTTGAAAAAAGAGCGTATTTTTACCTTTTCAAAAATCAATCAAAAGTTAATCAAAATAATATAGTATATGAAATTTTTTATAGATACCGCCAATATTGAAGAAATTAAAGAAGCACACGCAATGGGAATCCTTGATGGCGTTACCACCAATCCTTCTTTGATGGCAAAAGTGGGAATTCAAGGTAAAGAAGCGGTGCACAATCATTACAAAAAAATATGTGAAGTGGTTTCGGGGCCTGTAAGTGCCGAAGTGATAGCTACAGACTATGAAGGTATGGTGCGTGAAGGCGAGGAATTGGCAAAAATTGCATCCAATATTGTGGTAAAAATTCCAATGACTGCTGATGGTGTCAAAGCCGTAAAATATTTCTCCGAAAAAGGTATCAAAACCAATTGTACTTTGATTTTTAGCGCGGGACAAGCTTTGATAGCAGCCAAAGCAGGTGCTACTATGATTTCGCCATTTTTGGGAAGAATAGACGATAGCAGCTGGGATGGTATGATTTTGATTGAAGATATTGTAGAGGTATTTAGAAATTATGATTTTGATACCGAAATTTTGGCCGCATCGGTTAGAAATTCGTTACACATCGTTAAATGTGCGCAATTGGGAGCGGATATTGCTACTTGTCCATTGAGTGCCTTGAAAGGATTGTTGTATCATCCATTGACCGATCTTGGATTGGCCAAATTTATTGAAGATTCAAAGAAATTTGCATAAAAAAACACCCTTTTTCCTCTTATGATTAAGCAGTTGCGCATTCAGAATTTTGCAATTATCGACCAAATGACTATTTCATTGAGCGATAGCCTTAATATTATTACTGGAGAAACTGGCGCAGGAAAATCAATTTTGTTAGGCGCTTTGGGCTTGCTGATGGGCGAACGTGCACAGAGCAATTCTGCCAAAAATCCCGAAGCAAAATGTATTGTAGAAGGTACTTTTGATGTATCCAAATTGAATATTAAATCGTGGTTTGAAGCCAATGAGCTGGACTATGCCGATGAGACCATTATCCGCAGAGAGTTGCTTCCGGGCGGTAAATCCCGTGCATTTGTCAATGATACGCCTTGTACGATTCAGGTTTTGAGCGAATTGGGCTTGCAGCTAGTAGATATTTTTTCGCAACACGATAGTTTGGAGTTGAAAAACCACGATTATCAATTGAAAATTATCGATGCATTTGCACAAAATGATACATTGCTGAAGCAGTATGCTGAGGTTTATAATAGATTGCGAAAAAATAAATCCACCTACGAGAGCCTATTAGCCAGTCATCAAGATAAGGAAAAAGAGAAAGAACTCTTGCAATATCATTTACAAGAAATGCTTTTGTATCCTTTTGAAGAATGGGATTTTGCCAAAATGGAAAATGATTTGGTTTTGATGGAAAATGCAGTAGATATTAAACAAAGTCTCTCTGCCAGTGTGCATTTATTCAAGTCCGATGAACAAAATCTACAAGGAGTACTTCAAGATATTCTAAATCGTCAACGAAAATTTGAGAAAGTTTCTAAAGATTTGGAGGCTTTAAATGATAGTTTTCAGGCAGTATTTGAAGAAATGAAAGAGGTATTCAATGGCTACGAACGATTAGAAGAAGGTATCGAATTTGATGAAGAGCAAATCAATAATTTGCGTGAACAGATAGATTTTATTAATAAATTGATGTTGAAGCATCGAAAGCAGCATTTCAAAGAATTGGTTGAGTATAAAAATGAACTAGAATCTAAACTAGAAATGCTCGAAAATTCGGACACACATTTGCTGGAGTTAAAAGAACAACTCAAAAAAGACTATATCTATTGTATGCAATTGGCTGAGAATCTTACCGAAAAGCGAAAAGCAACTTTTGATATTGTAGAAAAAACATTGATGAGTTATTTGGTAGAGTTGGGAATGGAAAACAGCCAATTTAAGATTTGGATAAATTCTAGCAAAGACCATATGCGCGAGAGTGGGATAGACCAAGTTCGATTTTTGTTCAGTGCCAACAAAGGCATTGCGCCACAGGATTTGAAAAATGCGATTTCGGGTGGTGAGATGAGCCGTTTTATGTTGTCTATCAAGTCTATGATGGCCAAAAAAATACATCTTCCTTGTCTTATTTTTGATGAAATAGATACAGGCGTTTCGGGTATAGTAGCCAATAAAGTAGCTAATATTTTGGAAGAATTAACCGCGCAGCATCAAGTGGTAGCTATTACGCATTTGCCACAAATTGCTAGCCGAGGATCTCATCATTTATATATTTATAAAGATAAATCGGCAGATATTACGCAGTCGAGTATCAAAATTTTGTCACCACAAGAACGCGAAATGGAAATAGCCAAAATGATAGCAGGCGATCAAGTAACCGAAACTTCGCTTGCGGGCGCTAGAGAATTGCTGAAACGGTAAATAGTCTTAGGAATCTATAAAAAATTCATAAGCAGGTATAAGCATTATGGATTTATCCTTTATCCGAAAATTATCTTTTTGACTATGGGTAATAATAGTACCTGTGTCTAAATTGAAAAAATTCATAGCTTCTATCAAGCCATTAAATTCCCTTTCTTGATTATCTAAATGAACTTCATGGCATACTTGTATTGCCATTTTGCATTTTCCTTGATCAAAAAGTATAAAATCACATTCATTTTTTTCCTTGAAATAGTATAGTGTATTTCCTTGATTCCGAAGGTGTATATATACTGCATTTTCTAGTATTCGACCTTTATCCTCGCTGAAACTAAGCGAATTTGCATCTATAAAACCATTGTCTATGGCATATACTTTTTTGGGATTGATAGAAATACTTTTGGCAGAATAACTAAATTTTGGTAGAAAAAAGAATAAATATGCATCTTCTAGCCAGCCCAAAAAATCAATTACAGTATGAGTAGAGCCTATTTGAAAGTTGTTTTTCAATCGAGTAGCCGAAGTTTCCTTTCCTATATTTGAAAGGAGATAAAGCGTAATATCCATCAACGATTTGACACTTTTTATTTGATGTCGGATAGCTACATCGCGTAGTACAATATCTTTCAAAAGATTGTGAAGAATTTCTATGTTTTTTGATTTTAAAAATTCGGGGAAGCCACCTTTTTTTAGATAGAGTTCTAGCGATTTTGACGATGCCTCCATCTTCTCAAAAATCAAAAATTCACTATATGAAAATGGAAATAATTCGGTTTTGAGATAGCGTCCCGTGAGTCTTGTTCCCAATTCTTTGCTCAATAACGAGGCATTAGACCCTGTTATAAATACTTTATTTCCATTATCGTGCAATTGTCTTATGTATACTTCCCATTGGGCTACATTTTGAATTTCATCAAAAAAATAGGCTTCTACTTTTGATGGGATGATTTCATCTAATTTTGAAAAATCATGTATGTCAAAGTTGATTATTCTTGGGTCCTCAAAGTTAAAATAGGCAATATGTTGATAATTTTTAAGCAAATGATTCATTAGTGTACTTTTGCCACACCTTCTTATTCCTGAGATAACTTGTATATGATTGTCATTCAAGGAAATGCTTTTTTCTTTATATCTTAGGACGTGCTGATGCTCTTTTTTTATTTTATTTTGTTGATCCCAATATGCTTTTTCTATTTCGGACTTTAATACCATACGCTATATTTTTTACAAA
>JBIPPG010000126.1:0-7123 GCA_044368545.1 Chitinophagales bacterium
CTTAGACGAGTGCTTTGCCGCCATAGACAAGGCAAAAGCCAATGCCGAACAAAACCTCAAAAACGCCAAAGAACTTTTTGAAAGCTATTTGCAGGGGGTGTTTGAGAAAAAAGGAGATAATTGGGTTGAAAAAACTTTAAAGGAAGTTTGTTCAAAAATTACAGATGGAACTCATCAAACACCTAAATATTTTGATGATGGGATTATATTTCTTTCATCTAAAAATGTAACCAGTGGCAAAATAGATTGGGAAAACATCAAATACATTGATGAAAAACAACATATTGAAATGCACAAACGAGTAGCTCCAAGAATTGGTGATATTCTATTGGCAAAAAATGGCACAACAGGTGTAGCGGCAATGGTTGATAGAGATGTTGTGTTTGATATTTATGTTAGTCTTGCTCATATCAGAGTTTTAGATGAAATTATTCCTGAATTTATGTTGTATTTCATAAATTCTCCTATCGCAAAAAAGCAATTTAATAAGAGACTTAAAGGTTCAGGCGTTCCAAATTTACATTTAGAAGAAATTAGGGAAGTAATAATTCCATTTCCCAAATCAAAAGAAGCCCAACAAACCATCGTCCGCCAATTAGATGCCCTGCGAGCTGAAACGCAAAAGTTGGAAGCGGTGTATCAAAAGAAAATTGCGGATTTGGACGAGCTAAAAAAGAGTATCTTGCAGAAGGCATTTGCGGGGGAGTTGAACACTGAAAAAATAGAAATAATATGAGTAAAGATTTAACAAATTCCAGTATTGATCGGAAAAATATTTTGAACAACAACCTTGCTATACAAGAGGTGTATGAGCAAGTAGGTTTTTATGGTATTAAACACGAAGGAAAATACCGATTTACAAAGCAGCAGGTTGCACAATATTTTGAAGTTGATATTCGAACTATTGATCGGCTTTTAGAAAATAATAAGGAAGAATTGGTACAAAGTGGTTATGAATTATACACTGGTCCAAAACTCAAATCATACAAAGAGCAAGTGTTTGATTACGTTAGGGTTGCAAAAGAAACAGGGGATGTTCACGACATACATGTCGTGAACATCCTTCAACTTTCTGAAAACGAAATAGATAGCTTGTCAAAATCGCCACAATTATCCATTTTTACCTACAAGGCATTTTTAAATATAGGAATGTTGCTGACTGGTTCTGAAAAAGCACAAAAATTACGTTCTGCGATTTTAGATATCGTAATTGATGTGCTTAACAAAAAATTAGGGGGTAAAACAAAGTATATCAATCAAAGGGAAGAAGAGTTTTTGCCAAGTGCAATTCGTGAATACAATTATCGAAAGGAATTTACCAATGCTTTAGATTTTTATATTGTAGAAAATAAATTCAAATATGGTCAACTAACCGATAAAATTTACAAAAGTATTTTTAAAGAAGATGCAAAAGAATACCGTCAAATATTAAAACTCAACTCAAAAGAAAGCGTAAGAAGCACAATGTATTCAGAAGTTTTGGACTTAATTGCTGGATATGAGAATGGATTTGCAAATTATTTAAAAAGTGAATTTGAGAAACTCGGTAGAAAATTAAGTCTTTCAGAGGCACATATACTCTTTGGATACTTTGAGAAAATCACAGAAGCCACATTAATTCCATTGCGTGAAAAAGCAAGAAGTTTAATGGCTAGTCGTGATTTGGTTTTTAGAGACGCATTGCATGAAAAATTGAAAGAATATGTAAATGAGGTTAGTACTGAAGATTATGATAAATTTTTGGGCGAACGAAGTATGGATTTAGAAAAGCGATTGGAGGAGAACAAAGATGTTTTTAAAAGATTAAAAGACCGATAATCATGGATTACAATTATTTCACAGCAGATTATGCAATCAAAATCCATGATAAAATCATTGAAATTTCAGGTGGTCTAGAAGGCGTAAAAGAATATGGCAATTTAGACAGTCCTTTGACACACATCCAAAACGACGATTATTATCCAAGTTTTGAAGAAAAACTGACTCATTTAGTATTTGCTTTCAATAAGTTTCATGCATTCCACGATGGCAATAAAAGAACATCCATAGCAATGGGAGCTTTCTTTTTAGAAATAAATGGACTTGATGTATTTATTGATAAATTTATCATTGAAATGGAGAATATTGCAGTAACTATTGCAGATAATATTATTGAAAAAGAATTGTTGCAAAAGATAGTAACTTCAATTATTAATGAAATGGATTATAGCGAAGAATTAAAACTTAGTATTTTCTATGCACTTAATAATGTAAATCCTGACAAAGAGCAATTAAACATTGGAATAGAATTTTATAAAGACTTATTTTAATAATGAACGAATCAGAAACAAGAGCAGAACTCATAGACCCCAAGTTAAAAGCTTGTGGATGGGGCGTTGTAGAAGAATCAAAAATTCTTCGAGAATACCCTATTACCGATGGAAAAATCCAAACGGGTGGTAAACGTGGAAAAAGAGAAATTGCCGATTATGTATTGGTATACAAAGGAATCAAGCTGGCGGTAGTGGAAGCCAAAAGCAATGAATTGGGAGTAGGAGAAGGTGTGATGCAAGCTAAGAACTATGCCGAAAAACTAAAACTAGAAACCACTTACAGTACCAACGGCAACGAAATTTATCAAATCTGTATGAAGACCGGCGAAGAAAGTCTAGTAAATGATTTTTTGAGCCCCGAACAACTTTGGAATAAAACTTTTTTGGAACAGAATGAATGGAGAGAGCGTTTTGCCAATGTGCCATTTGAAGATAAAAGTGGAATTTGGCAGTTAAGATATTATCAGGAAATAGCTGTTCAACGAGTGGTTGAAGCCATTGCACAAAAAAAAGACAGAATCTTGCTCACTCTTGCCACAGGAACAGGAAAAACAGCAATCGCTTTTCAAATCGCTTGGAAATTGTTTCAAACCCGTTGGAATTTAAAACGAGACGGCAGTCGTAGACCTCGAATTTTATTTTTAGCCGACAGAAACATATTGGCTAATCAAGCGTTCAATTCATTTTCAGCATTTCCCGAAGATGCTTTGGTGCGGATAAAACCGAATGAGATAAAGAAAAATGGGAAAGTGCCTACCAACGGCAGCATTTTCTTTACGATTTTTCAGTCTTTTATGTCAGGCAAAGACAAAGAAGGAAATCCAATACCAAACTATGGTCAGTATCCCTCTGATTTTTTCGATTTCATCATCATTGACGAGTGCCACCGTGGCGGAGCAAATGACGAAAGCAATTGGCGAGGTATTTTAGAATATTTCAGTCCAGCAGTTCAGTTGGGCTTAACCGCAACTCCAAAACGTAAAGACAATGTGGACACGTATAAATATTTTGGAGAGCCTGTTTATATCTATTCGCTAAAAGAAGGCGTTAATGATGGTTTTTTAACGCCATTTAAGGTCAAAAGAATCAAAACAACCCTAGATGATTATCGATATACATCCGATGACAAGGTATTGGAAGGAGACATAGAAGAAGGCAAGCTCTATGAAGAAAAAGACTTTAATCGAACAATTGAAATCGTAGAACGTGAAGCCAAGCGAGTAAAAATATTTTTGGAAGAAATAAACCAAAATGAAAAAGCAATCATTTTCTGTGCCAATCAAGGACATGCTGCTTTGATTAGAGATTTGGTCAATCAAAATGCGAGGAGCAAAGATCCTTTTTATTGCGTTCGAGTAACAGCCAATGACGGAGAAGAAGGCGAAAGACTGTTGCGTGAATTTCAAGATAATGAAAAAACATTACCAACGATTCTCACTACTTCTCAAAAACTCTCAACAGGAGTTGATGCAAGAAATATCAGAAATATAGCATTGCTACGTCCCGTCAATTCGATGATTGAATTTAAACAAATAGTAGGGCGTGGTACACGTCTATTTGACGGTAAAGAGTTTTTTACCATTTACGACTTTGTGGATGCTTACAAACACTTTTCAGACCCCGAATGGGATGGCGAACCAATAGGAGAAGAACCCAAAGAGCCCAAAACATATACAACTCCAGATATGGATAATGTTCCAATAGTTTCAGATTCGGCAGATCCTAATCCAAAAAAACAGAAAATCAAAGTAAAATTGAGAAATGGAAAAGAACGAGAAATAAAACATATGATTTCCGATTCTTTTTGGAGCGCAGAAGGCAAACCCATTACTTCTGAAGAATTTTTACATAATCTTTTTGGAGAATTGCCCAAACTATTCAAAGACGAAGAAGAATTGCGCAAGCTATGGAGCAATCCATTGACGAGAAAAACCTTGTTGGATAATTTAGATGCAGCAGGTTTCCCAAAAGACGATTTATTGACTTTGCAAAAGTTGGTAGATATGGAAAAAAGCGACTTGTATGATGTATTGGAATATGTTTTCAATGGCGACTATATCGCAATGACAAGAGAAGCGAGAGCTAAAGCAGCCGAAGCAACAATTTTCGCATTACTTAACGACCAACAAAAAGAGTTTATCACTTTCGTTTTGAGCAAATATATTGAAACAGGAGTAGACGAACTTGATCAAGAGAAATTGCCACTCTTATTGACCAATAAGTATCAATCATTGGAAGATGCAAAAGAAATTTTAGGTGATGTAGCAAATATCAGCCGATTGTTCATTGAATTTCAAGAGCATTTGTACAAACAGGAAGTAGCTTAAATAACTTATTTAGGGCTTGCTGTTTAACGTGTAAATATTTGTAAATCATAAAATTATATTTCAATATAGGAGCTATAAGTGCAAGCTATTTTTGACATAAATCCAATAAAATCGTTTTTTATCCTTGCAGAATATTTCTACAAATTACACTACTCAGAAATTAGTCATCTACTTCGTTACAGACTATTCGTAGTATTCATATACGACTTCATAGTCTGTGCCTCGTATCAAACCAATTTCTGAGTTAATCAGCAAGCCCTATTTAAGATTTTTATTCATTTCACTATTTAACTTTTTATCCTAGATTAAGCATTTTTAACACAAGAAGTAGTATCTTTGTCTAAAAATATCTATATGGCAAACTACTTAATTATTGGTGCATCTACAGGCATAGGAAAGGCTACAGCCGCATTATTAGCAGGAAAAGGACATCGTGTTTTTGGGACGTACAACAAGACCCAACCGATATTGGAACATACTAATATTTTGTATCATACGCTCAATGTATTGGATACAGAATATAACTTAGATTTTTTGCCCGAAAACCTTTCTGGGGTGGTTTATTGCCCTGGAAGTATCAATCTTAAACCTTTTGACAGACTCAAAGCCAATGATTTTTTGGAGGACTACAATCTACAAGTGGTTGGTGCTATCAAGACGATTCAGGCGGTATCTTCTCGATTAAAAACAAGCGAAAATGCATCGATAGTCCTCTTCTCTACTGTTGCGGTTCAGTTAGGATTGCCGTTTCACACACAAGTTTCTGCTTCCAAAGGGGCTATTGAAGGTTTGACAAAGGCACTTGCTGCTGATTATGCACCCAAAATTAGAGTAAATGCCATTGCGCCATCGCTTACCGATACACCACTTGCCCATACGCTTTTGAACAATGAAGCCAAACGCGAAGCCAACGCCCTTCGTCATCCGCTTCGCCGAGTAGGAACGCCAGAAGATATAGCCAATATGGTAGATTTTTTGCTTTCGGAAGCTTCTAGCTGGATTTCGGGACAAATTATGCATGTAGATGGCGGTATGTCTTCGTTGAAAGTATAAATTAATTAATTGAAATTCAATTAGTTTTCTTAAAAAGCACTTTTTCAAATACTTTATTTCACATAAGGTAAATTTCATCTATATTTGTATTTTTATATCAAAAATAATGCTTAGATAAGATTGGTTACCACATTACAGATTTTTATTAATTCAAGATAATTATATCAATTTTACTTATAACACCAATCTTTCTTATAAAATAGTTCAATTTATTGTGGAGCAAACATTCAAAAATTTGTCCAACAATACATTTCGCCTAAAATCATATTTTTTAATCACTATTAATTAAATCTATTTAGATGAACCAAATAATAGGACTCAATAAAAAAGAAGTTAAACAACGTTTACTTTCTTTTGGATACAACGAATTGCCATCGGAAAAACCAAAAAACATTTTGCGAATTGCAATAGAAGTTTTCAAAGAGCCCATGTTTATACTTTTGGTTTCATGTGGTCTGCTATACATTATTATCGGCGATGTATTAGAAGGAAGTGTACTCTTGGCATCTATACTAATCATTATTTCTATTACATTTTATCATTATCAAAAAACCGAAAAAGCTTTAAATGCACTCAAACAACTCGCTTCGCCAAAAGTTTTGGTAGTGCGAGAGGGAAAGCAAATCAAAGTTTCGGGAAGAGAAATAGTTCCCGATGACATCGTACTTTTAAATGAAGGCGATAGAATTTCGGCAGATGGAATTTTGATTGAAGGACTAAACTTATCTGTAGATGAGTCTATCTTAACAGGTGAATCCTTTCCCGTTTTAAAATCCATTCAATCTCAAGCAGATAGCAAAACAGAATATCTTTACAGTGGCACATTAGTTACTCAAGGTCATGGAATGATGAAAGTAATTGCTACAGGATTGAAAACAGAATTTGGCAAGATTGGAACTTCTTTATTGGAAATAAAAGATTCAAGTACAAAGCTACAAATAGAAATGAAGAAATTGATTAAAAATCTTTTTCTTATAGGCATTTTTATAAGCATATTTGTGGTTGTAATATATTATTTTACTCGAGGTAATTTTATACAAGCCTTGCTTAATGGACTTACAGCTTCTATGGCTATTCTTCCCGAAGAATTCCCAGTAGTTCTTACAATATTTATTGCAATGGGCGCGTGGCGATTAACCAAAAAAAATGTTTTGACACGTAAGCCTTCTACTATAGAAACTCTAGGCTCCGCTACCATTTTATGTTCCGATAAAACAGGTACCATTACGCAGAACAAAATGGAGGTAACAAGTATCTATGCTGAGGATGAAATGATTTACAAACAAAAATTTTTGGAGAATAATCATAAGTTGTCCAATATCGTTCAATTAGCTTATTTAGCCTCTCAAAAAAATGCTATAGATCCTATGGAAATTGCCTTTGCAATTACAAATCAATTAATAAAC
Organism: Chitinophagales bacterium; assembly: GCA_044368545.1. Taxonomy (GTDB): domain Bacteria; phylum Bacteroidota; class Bacteroidia; order Chitinophagales; family JADJOU01; genus CHPMRC01. Next base: position 7,099 of record JBIPPG010000126.1, read on the forward strand.
AAAAAAAACACTGATGATTATACGT
>JBIPPG010000127.1:0-7036 GCA_044368545.1 Chitinophagales bacterium
TATCGTACAAGAAATTATTAAAAAAACGAGAATACAACAAGTGTCCCACCGCATGTTCGGTGCCTCCTACATATACATCTACTTGATTCCAATAGGTAGCCAACTCTTTATTGACAAATGCTTGGTCATTTTTATTGTCCATATATCGGAGAAAGTACCACGAACTTCCTGCAAATGCTGGCATCGTATCGGTTTCGCGCGTGAAGCCTTCTTTCTCGTTTACCCAAGCGGTATTCCTAGCCAACGGCGATTTCCCTTCGTTGGTTGGCAATATCACATCTACCTCGGGATTGACCAAAGGTAATTCTTCAAAAGGAAGAGGATACGCTATTTCATCTTTCCAAATAATGGGGATAGGTTCGCCCCAGTATCTTTGGCGACTGAAGCCTGCATCGCGAAGACGAAATTGTACTTTGCGATTGCCTATTTGCTTCGTTTCTATTTTCTCAAGCATAAGCGCTTTTCCAGCTTCATATTCCAATCCATTCAGAAAATCAGAATGAATAAATGTTCCTTTTTTATCGCCTATTTCGGGATTTTCTACACCCGTTTTATCAAAAATTTGAATAATTTCAACTCCAAATTTTTCAGCAAATTTGCTGTCGCGCTCATCCTCGGCAGGTACCGCCATAATAGCGCCTGTTCCGTAGCCCATCAATACATATTCTGCAATATAAATAGGCAGTTTTTTACCATTAAAAGGATGAACCGCATAAGCACCTGTAAAAGCACCTGTCACTTTTTTCTCTGCCTGACGATCTATATCGTTTCTTGATTTGCAATACGTTATATAGCCTTCTATTTCTGTCTTGCACGAATTGGTTGTAATCTCCGAAACCAAAGGATGTTCGGGTGCTACGACCATAAACGTACTGCCAAAAATAGTATCGGGACGAGTCGTAAATACTTTGAGAGCCGTTTGATGTCCTTCTATAGCAAAATCTATCAACGCACCTTCACTTTTGCCTATCCAGTTTCGTTGCATTTCCTTCAAAGAAGGCGAAAAATCTACCATTTCAAGATTATTCAACAATCTATCGGCATACGCCGAAATTCTCAAAAACCATTGACGCATTTGTTTTTTCACTACAGGATGTCCGCCACGTTCGCTGCGTCCATTGATCACTTCATCATTGGCAAGTACCGTGCCCAAAGCCTCGCACCAATTCACCTCGGCATAATCTACATAAGCCAGACGATAACTCCTCAAAATATCGCTCTTTTCTTTTTCTGTATAGGCATTCCATTCAGCAGCCGAAAATTCGGGAACTTCTTTATTGGTAAAAGCGGTATTGTCGTGATTTCCGTGTTCTTCAAAATGTTTTATCAATACATTTATCGAATACGCACACTTATTTTCATAGCAATAAATAGACCCAAAAAGCTCCAAAAAAATCCATTGTGTCCATTTGAAATAATTAGGGTCGCTGGTAACTACTTCTCTGTCCCAATCGTAGTTGTAGCCTATGTTTTCTATCTGTTTTTTATACGTAGCAATATTCTTGTCGGTAGCCTCTTTGGGATGAATACCGGTCTCTATAGCATACTGCTCTGTAGGCAATCCAAAACTATCAAATCCCATAGGATGCAACACATTGAAGCCTTGCATACGCTTGTATCTAGCATAAATATCGCTGGCTACATACCCCAGCGGATGTCCTACGTGAAGCCCCGCGCCACTTGGGTACGGAAACATATCCAGCACATAACATTTAGGCTTGGTCGTATCATTGGATACTTGATATACTCGCTGCTCTTTCCAAAAAGCCTTCGCCTTTTGGTCTATTTCATTGACTCGATATTGCATATTTTTGAGAAATTTCTGACAAACGGCAAAAATAAGAAAAAATAAGATTCTTTTGTGTTTTAATTTAAAAACAAATATTTTTGCCATAAAATTAAAAAAATGACCTCAAAAATCACCATAGAAGCTATCGTAGAAGCCAATGTAGCGAAAACATGGGAAGCGTATACCCATCCCACACACATTACACAATGGAATTTTGCCGACTCTAGCTGGCATTGTCCTCACGCAGAAAATGATGTAAGAGTAGGAGGCAAATATTCTGCACGTATGGAAGCCAAAGACGGCAGTTTTGGATTTGACTTTGAAGGCATTTATAATAAAGTGGAATTAAATAAAGAATTGTCATATCATTTAGGTACCGCATTGGGCGAGGGTAGAGAAGTTACAACACTTTTTGAACCTCAAGGTGAAAAAACTCTAGTAACTACCATATTTGACCCAGAAAATGAAAATCCAGTTGAAATGCAAAAAATGGGCTGGCAAATGATTTTGGATAATTTTAAAAAGTATGTAGAATCCATTTAAAATACTTTTGCCCCAATGAAAAATCTCGTACTCGTGTTTTTAGGCAGTGGTCTTGGCGGCACGTTGAGATATATGCTCCATCTCTTTTTGCCTAATTTTTATTCGGGAAAATTTCCAATAGCCACTTTCAGTGCTAATGTTTTAGCTTGTTTGATTCTGGGAACTACGGTAGGATTTATCGAAGCCAAATCAGATACTTCGCCAGCATTAAAATTGTTTTTAATTATCGGAATTTGCGGTGGGTTTAGCACGTTTTCATCCCTTTCGTATGAAATGATACGATTGAATCAGGAGGGCGAAATTGCCATGGCTCTAGGTTATTTTATTGCTAGTTTTCTTATAAGCGTCTTGGTTATTTACGCAGGGTTTTCCCTTGGCAACAAATTAGCCTAAAATTCATCAGAATACATTACCTTTGCAGATTATTAATCTTTTAGCATGACCCAATTATCAGGACTTGAGCCTTTAAACATTTCCAAAGAAACCAATTTTGTCAATATTGGCGAACGAACCAACGTAACGGGTTCTGCCAAATTTTTGAAAATGATAAAAGAAGAGCGTTTTGAAGAGGCGCTTTCTGTAGCACGCGAACAAGTAGAAGGCGGTGCTCAAGTTTTGGATGTGAATATGGACGAAGCGATGATCGATGGCAAAAAAGCTATGGTTCAGTTTCTTCATTTAATTGCTTCCGAACCCGATATTGCCCGTATTCCTATTATGATAGACAGCAGCAAATGGGAAATTCTTGAAGCGGGGCTTAAATGTATTCAAGGAAAAGGGATAGTCAATAGCATTTCCCTAAAAAATGGCGAAGAAGAGTTTTTGTATCAAGCTTCGCAAATAAAAAAATATGGGGCAGCCGTTATTATTATGGCTTTTGACGAATTGGGACAAGCCGATACTTATCAAAAACGAATTGATATCTGCAAGCGAAGTTATGATTTATTGACTTCAAAAATTCAATTCAATCCCAACGACATTATTTTCGATCCTAATATTTTTCCAGTAGGAACAGGCATTGAAGAACACAAAAATTATGCGTTGGATTTTTTCAAAGCTACAAAATGGATCAAAGAAAATTTGCCCGGTGCCAAAGTAAGTGGCGGCGTCAGCAATGTGTCTTTTTCATTTAGAGGCAATAATACCGTGCGAGAGGCTATGCACTCTGCATTTTTGTATCACGCTATCCAGCATGGAATGGATATGGGTATTGTCAATCCTTCTATGCTAGAAGTGTACGACGATATAGACAAAGAGCTTTTGCTTCGTGTAGAAGACGTACTGCTCAATAGAACCGAAGATGCTACAGAACAGCTTCTAGACTATGCCGAGCGTGTCAAAAATACACATAAAGATACCACCAAAATAGAAGCCGACTGGCGAAAAGAATCGATAGAAGAACGACTCAAACACGCTCTGGTAAAAGGCGTAGTGGACTATATAGAAGCCGATACTATGGAGGCTTTGGAGAAATACGGCAAAGCCTTGCAAGTAATCGAACAACCGCTTATGCAGGGAATGAATGTAGTAGGCGACCTTTTTGGCAGTGGCAAAATGTTCTTGCCACAAGTAGTAAAAAGTGCTCGTGTAATGAAAAAATCCGTAGCCGTGCTAGAACCATACTTAAAAGCCGATGGGCAAGTGGGCAGTAGCGCAGGAAAAATTCTACTCGCTACCGTTAAGGGCGATGTACATGATATAGGTAAAAACATTGTGGGTATTGTGCTTCAATGCAATAATTTTGAAGTGATAGACTTAGGTGTCATGATACCAAAAGAGCGTATCTTGGAAGAAGCTATCAAACATCAAGTAGACATTGTAGGGTTGAGTGGATTGATTACGCCGTCGTTGGACGAAATGGTAGATGTAGCGCAAGCTTTTGAAAAAGCGGGGCTCAAAATCCCAATCCTCGTGGGAGGTGCTACCACCAGTGAAATTCATACCGCCGTAAAAATTGAACCCAACTACAGTGGCGTAACGCTTCACGTACTCGATGCGTCCAAAAGCGTACCTGTAGCTACCAAGCTTATCAGTACCGAAAAAACCAATTTTTCAAATGCTCTCAAAGAACAATATCAAGTTTTGCGAGAAAATTATGAGAAAAGAACTTCAAAAGTTACTCTTTTGCCTTTTGAAGAAGCACAACACAATGCGTTGGTATTGGATTGGGACAATTATCAAATTCCACGACCTAAGGAAATAGGTATAGAAATTACCGAAAATTTGCCAATATCTGTGGTGCGCCCTTATATCGATTGGAGTCCATTTTTCAATTCTTGGGAATTGAAAGGTACTTATCCTCGAATTTTTGAAAACGAACGATACGGCGATGAAGCCAAAAAATTGTATGATGATGCTAATGCGTTATTAGACCAATTGACCAATGACCGAATATTGACTATCAATACCATTACAGGCATTTTCCCTTGCGAAAAACAAGAAGAAACCCTTACGCTTTATTCCAATGAATCCAAAAATTTGGAAATAGGGAAATTACATTTTATGCGTCAGCAAGCGCAAAAACAAGCAGGCCAAAAAAACATTAGTTTGGTAGACTATATAGCGCCATCGGGCGATTTTATTGGTCTTTTTGCGGTTACAGCGGGAATAGATATCGAAGAATATTTGGAACAATACAAAAAAAATCAAGACGACTACAGCGATATTTTGCTCAAAGCCGTAGCGGATCGATTGGCGGAAGCCACCACCGAATGGCTTCACGAAGAAACTCGAAAAAATACGTGGGGCTATGCACCCAACGAAAATTTGACGAACGAAGAACTTATTCAAGAAAAATATCAAGGCATTCGTCCAGCGCCAGGCTATGCGGCCTGCCCCGATCATACGGAGAAAAAAACCATTTGGAATATTCTTGAAATAGAAGAAAAAATAGGCATTTCGCTTACCGAAAATTATGCTATGTTTCCTACGGCATCGGTTTGTGGATATTATTTTTCACATCCCAAAAGCAAATATATAGGCATTGGCAAAATAGGCGAAGATCAAATAGCGCATTTGGCAAAAGCAAAAGGCGAAGATGCCGAAAGTCTTAAGAAATTTTTGAGACCCAACCTAGACTAATCAATTATGGAATTAAAAAAATCCTTAGGACAGCATTTTCTGGTTCATGAAGAAATTTTGGACAAAATTGTTGCCGAAATCCGAAAACAAGAACCCTTTGAAACCTTGATAGAAATTGGGCCAGGAATGGGCGCTTTGACTCAAAAACTGATTGACAGCAAGTATCAAGACTATTTTTTGATAGAAATGGACGATCGTTTTGTGGTAGAATTGCCCAAAAAATTTCCGTATCTTCAAAATAGAATTTTTCATACCGATGTCCTCAAATTTGACTTTGCACAAATAAAAAGCAACCGCATTATGCTGGTGGGCAACTATCCCTACAATATTTCCACGCAAATCGTATTTTTGATACTCGAAAATTGCGAAAAAATAACCGATTCGGTGGGTATGTTTCAGAAAGAAGTAGCCATGCGTATAGCCTCAAAACACGGGAGCAAAGACTACGGCATCCTCAGCGTGCTGGCGCAGAGTATCTACGAAGTCGACTATCTTTTTGATATACCCGCTACCGCATTCGATCCACCCCCAAAAGTCGTATCGGGGATTATATCCATGAAACGAAGAGAAACGTCTTTGGCTCCGTATCACAACCTAAAAGTAGTGGTAAAAGCCGCCTTCAACCAACGCCGAAAAACCCTAAACAATTCCCTCAAAGGGCTTCAATTCAAAGACACTTCATACTTAGAAACCATCAAAGGACTCCGTCCCGAACAATTATCGGTAGAGGATTTTTGTAGACTGAGTTTGGGATTATAATAAATTTGGGCGTGCCCTTGTCAAAGATGCTTACAGGTAACTTTAATAAAAATATTCAATAGCCTCTTTGACGAGGGCACGCCCTGATACAAAAGAAAAACAAAAAATGCATTCTGTGTTTGTTATACCGTGTCAGTAAAAGTAATAGGTTAATAAAAAAGACCTAAACATTTACTATCACGATTATACCTGTTTTCAAATTGGCGTAAATTTGTTACGTGAATTGTAATAGATAATTTGTTTTGTAGTAAATTTTAATACGGAAGGCACATTATTGAAAAATCTGCTTCAAAATACTCAATTCTATACTTTTATTAAAAAAAATAAATAAAACTCATTCAAAAAACCTTATTTTTGCCAATCGATGATAAATAAGTTTAGAAATTTTTGCATAATTGCACATATAGACCACGGAAAGAGTACCTTGGCCGATAGATTATTGGATTTTACCAAAACCGTAACCGAACGACAAAAGCAAGCGCAATTGCTTGATGATATGGACTTGGAACGCGAAAGAGGTATTACAATTAAGAGTCACGCTATTCAAATGGACTATATCTACAAAGGCGAAATGTACAGTCTCAATTTGATTGATACGCCGGGTCACGTGGATTTTTCGTATGAAGTTTCTAGGAGTATTGCTTCTTGCGAAGGTGCATTATTGCTGGTAGATGCTACACAAGGCATTCAGGCTCAGACGATTTCCAATTTGTATTTGGCACTTGAAAATGATTTGGAAATTTTGCCCGTAGTCAATAAAATTGATATGGACGGCGCAATGATAGAAGAAGTAAAAGACCAAATTGTAGATTTGATTGGTTGTCCACGAGAAGATATATTAGAAGCGAGTGGAAAATCGGGTAT
>JBIPPG010000128.1:0-6958 GCA_044368545.1 Chitinophagales bacterium
CTTTTTTTAGCAACAGCTATATACTTAATCTTCCGATTCAAATATACAGAATCCAGTGTAACGGCAGAATCGAGTGAAGTATTGAACAACCCATTTGTATATACGCAAGGAACCGAGCGAATAGGCACTACTTTGTATTCTTTTTGGTTATACCTCAAATTGTTATTGATACCGCATCCCCTTACACACGATTATTATTTCAATCAAATCCCCTACAAGTCTATGAGTCATCCTCTAGCATTAAGTGCTCTTTTAGGCATTTTGGGACTGCTATTTTATATTTATAAAAATAGAAATTCTAAATCTGAAATATGGTTTGGAATTGTATTTTTCATCATTACATTTTCTATAGTTTCCAATGTACTATTCCAAGTGGGAATCATTATGAATGAACGTTTTGTATTTATACCCTCTTTAGGATTTTTATTAATTCTAGCTTATTTTCTCAGCAGAGGATTGAGCTCAAAATATAAACTTCTAACATTAATATTTCTTACAATCTACAGCATTTTATTTTCAGGAAAAACAATAGCCCGAAATTTGGAATGGAAAGATAATTTCACCTTATTTAAAGCGGACTATATCACATCAACCCAAAGTGCGAAAGTGGCTACCGCACTGGGAGGAACGTATCAAGAAATGGCAGACACGGTAAAAGACAACACCATTAAAGCCGATTTTTTCAAAAAAAGCGAAGAAATTCTTACGCATTCGTTAGGCATTTACCCCGAAAATAGTCAAACGTGGCTTCTTCTCGGCAATTTATACTTTAAAAGAGACCGAGATAATTCTAAAGCAAAATTTTATTATAAAAAAGCGATAGAATATCGTTCTATGCGATTTTTTGATGCTAATTTCAACCTAGGGATAATTTATTATAATGAAGGTAAGATAGATTCGGCTTATATTTTTATAAAAGCTGCGCACGATATTAAACCTGAGCATCCCCAGACAAGCGATATTTATTCAAAAATATTGATAAAACAAGGTAAAACACAAGAAGCTTTGACCATTTCAAGCAAAACGACAGGAGGAAATGAAATGCAAAAAACAATTGAATTGGCTATGGCAGCAAAAGAATCTCAAAATTTTACGGAAGCATTGAATTTGGCTGAAAAAGTTTTGGCGCAAGATGCTGAAAATGCAGAAGCAAATTATATCAAAGGGATTAGCTTAGCTCGTGGAATGAATAAAATAGCCGAAGGAACTCCTTTCCTAGAAAAAGCCACTAAAAAAATCACAACCAATGCACTTTGGAATGAAGATTTGGCGGTAGCATACGGGATGACGGGGCAAATAGCAAAAACCGTTCCATTGCTAGAAGCGGTAGTATTGGCAAAACCAAATGACCCGAACCCTTATTTTAATCTTGCTGCTTCGTATGCAAAATTGGGGGATATGAAAAAATCGCAAGAAATGATGCAACGAGGCAATCAAGTAAAAGCAAAAATGTAGCCAATTTTTATGCAAAAAGAAAAAGTAAATCTTTTTAAAAAGCACCTCTTAGAGGACATTTCGGTTTTGGGAAAAATGATGGAATCAAACGCATTTTCCAAAAGTAAATTTCGTATAGGTGCCGAACAGGAAATGTGTATAGTAGACACGCATGCCAATGTTTTGCCCATTAATCAAACAATTCTGAAAGATTTGAATCATCCACAATTCACAACCGAATTGGCGAAATTTAATCTGGAAATCAATCTTTTACCACGAGATTTTGGTGCAAGCTGTCTTCAAGAAATGGAAACAGAATTATTGAATTTATTTCAATTATTACATCATAAAACCGACGAGGAAATTCGTTTTTATCTTGGCGGAATTATTCCTTCGCTTCGCTATATCGATATTGATTTGGAGAATATTACGCCTTTGAAACGCTATTTTGAGCTGGTAAATAATATCCTCAAATCTCGTGGCGAAGAATACGAACTGCGCATTCAAGGAGAGGATGAATTGCTTATGAAACACAACAGTGTTTTTATTGAAGCGGCTACTACAAGCTTTCAAATTCACTTGGAAGTTCCACCCCATTTATTTGCACAATTTTATAATACGTCACAGTACATAGCGGCACCTTTATTAGCGATTTCTGCCAATTCGCCTTTGTTCCTTCGAAAAAAATTGTGGCATGAAACCCGAATAGCATTGCTCCGCCAATCTATAGATGTTTCCAAAACTACTAATACGATTCGAGAAGCACATTCTCGTGTTACTTTTGGCAATCGTTGGGTAAATGAAAGCGCTTTAGAACTTTTTCATGAAGATATATCCTTGCATAGAGTTTTGATGGTACCAGACCTCAAAGAAACTAGCCGAGAACAATTTGCTCAAGGGATAACTCCTGATTTGAAAGCGCTTCAGCTATACAATTCCACGATTTATCGCTGGAATAGACCTGTGTATGGCGTTTTGAATGGCGAACCGCATTTGCGAATAGAAAACAGAATATTACCTGCAGGCCCTACGGTAGTAGACCAAATGGCGAATGCAGCATTCTGGTATGGGCTTATGTTTGAGATGCAAGATGAAAAAATTGCTACTAAAATGCCTTTTGCTACGGTTAAAAACAATTTTTTGCAAGCGGCACGAAACGGTATTTTTGCTAAAATCAAAACAGCAAATGGTAAAGAATACGCGGTGACCGAAATCATAGAAAAAGAATTATTGCCTATAGCTGCCGAAGGACTCCAAAAAATGAACATAGATTCCACACAAGCTGCGCAATATTTAAAAATAATAAAAGAACGAAATCAAACGGGACAAAACGGAGCAAAATGGACGATTGACGCATTTGAATCGCTCAAAAACTCAGAAATTTCGCCAACCGATGCCTTGGCTACACTGGTAGACATTTCTATCCAAAATCAAAAAGAAAATATCCCCGTTCATAGATGGGAAATCCCTATAAAAAGAAATAATATGAAGAAGAATATCAATGAAATTATTATTGAAGAATGCATGGACAAAGACCTATTTACGGTGCGCCCCGAAGACATTATTCAACTGGCAGCCGATATGATGGACTGGCAAAAAATACGTTTTATTATGGTAGAAAATGAACAGGGCGACTTGGAAGGAATTGTATCTTCGCGCAATTTGCTCAAAAACTTAAACGGATTTGTGCATCACGATTCGGAATTACCTGTATCGATTGAAGATATAATGGTTCGTAATCCCATTACGGCCGAATCCAATCAAAAATTATCTGAGGCACTTTCTTTGATGAAAAAATATCAAATTGGATGCTTGCCAATTCTTCAAAATAAAAAACTTGTGGGTATCATTACCGAACAAACTTTTTTAAATGTATTTGCGGATTTGATGGGGTAAGGGATGTGTTTAAATCAAAAAACCTATTTATAATCAAATTCAATTTTTATTTTTCCCCTTCAATTTCTTTTTCTAGTCAAATATTCTATAAAATAAGTAAAAATAAACCAATAATCATGGTTTCATATTCATTTGAAAATGATTTGATATTGATTCAAATTTAATTTTTTCACATTTTTTATTTTAATTTAATCCAAAATGTACGATATTTGTAACTTGGAATTAAAAGAATATGTGAATTGAGCTATGAAATGGTTATTAAAATTTCCGTTAATAAAGTACAGTTTTAACAAATTATATATACGAAGCATTTTTGTGTGCTTTATTTATAGTTGTTGTTTTCTAGCCATGTTTGATTCAAAATCATACATTGGAGTAGACAATACACCGCTTAATATATTTGTAGTATGCAGCATTACCGCAGCATGTGAAATTTTGATTATATACTTTGCTCCTTACATCTTTGACAATAGTCATAAAAGATGGTCTTTATATTCTGAGTTTCAATTTTATTTATTGCTTTTATTTTTGCTTAGCAGCACGTTATATTTAATAGGTGTAGGTTTCGATTTTATTGAAATCTCATTTATAAATATAATAAAAGTCATTTGGTTTGTATTTTTCAAAGGCTTGTTCCCTATTTCACTGCTAATGATAGTAAAATTTATCAAAACCATTAAGTTTTTGAGCAAACAAGTTTCGCCTTATAGCTTTATGAATGACAATGTAGACTATTTAGATATTATTGAATAATTCTAAATCTTTTACCTAAAAATCATAACGAAGTCCCCTTTATTTCGCTATTTTTTTATAATACGCGCTCATCAAACTACCCAATACCAAGAGGATACATCCTAGCCACAAGATATTAATTTGCGGAAAGACAATGGCTTTCATAATTATCCAATCACTTATAGGATTTTTCTCTTCTATAGCAAAGTTAAACTCTTCTTTATCGGGATTTATCTCCGAAATTTTGACCTTCAACTCTTCATCTTTTGAACTAAAAGTAGGATTGTTGAACCCGCCTGTTTTTGTATCCAACGAATATACTGGACTCAATATTTCTTTTTGCTTACCTTGTTCAAGAATATGCAATGTAGCAGTCACTTGAATTTCGCCGTTTTTGGAAGGAGACGCTACTACTTTTTCAAAATAAATAGCATTTTTGGTTGAGAACAACGTATCGCCAGGTCTTGCGCTTTTCTTTTTTTCTTTATTATTTGCAGCATCTGTATCCGGAACCGAACTCACGTGCGTAAAGACATCTTTGCCAAAATAATGCGCTATAGAAGGTTCTGCATTCAAACGAGTATTTTCACCTTCTTTGATAAACATCGCTTCGGGATAAAGGCTAAACGTATCACTTGGGGATTTACTATTCTGAAAAAATACATGATATATGGCACCTTTTTTAGTAGGAATACTATTTTTATAGGTTACCTCATAAGGAGGCATTAGTTCTTTTTTGTTTTTAATCAAAAGCGTATTGCTCGATTGTTCTTCATCATCAAACTCTTTACCAAAATCTACACCACTCATATTAAAAGAAATGGCTTTCTTTTGATATTGAGACAATAAAGATCCTAGCACCAAAAGAACAAATCCGACGTGTGCAATCATACCGCCCCACGTTTTATAATTTTTGATTAAATTATTTTTTACCACAAACCACACACTCATATACAAACTCCATACACAGCTGACATAAAGCAAGAAATAGGATGACAAAAATTGAACCGTAACAAATGAATCTTTTGTACCAATTTTATATTTTTGAAAAAATGGAATTTCTGAAAAATAAACCAAAATAGCTGAAAGGACAACGGATGCTACTATCGAAATCCAAAAAGGTTTTTTCAAGAGTTTAAAATCTGTTTTTAGATATTTTAAAATAGGCGAAAGCCCCATTAACAAAAGCGTAAAAATAGCAAACCAAATTTGTATACTGTTGTAGTGCGCATTGGCATTGACAGGTGGAGCCATTTTGGTTCCAAATACTTTGTTCCAAACAGGAATAGACGTACTAAAGGTAATCTGCAAAGCCGAAACTATTACAATCAACATTCCAATAAAGATCCAAAATTCTCTACTAGAGGTATTCTCTTCTTCTTTTTTCTCGGGCAATCTGGACCAATAAAAAGCTAGTATCAAAAAGGAAGGCAATAAAAACAATCCAATAAACACCAATAAATGACCAGTCATACCCAAATCGGTAAAGGAATGCACCGAACTATCTCCTAAAATACCACTTCGGGTCAAAAATGTTGAATATAGCACAAATGCAAACGCTAAAACATAGAATAAATACGAGGCTTTCAGACTATGTTTTGTAGCATTATAAATCATAGTCGTATGAACTGCAGCAATAAGAAATAACCAAGGGACAAAACTAGCATTTTCTACAGGATCCCAAGCCCAAAATCCACCAAAACTCAAGGCTTCATACGCCCATTTTCCACCCATAAGAATCCCACAACCGAGCATTGCTACTGAGAATAAGGCCCACGGACTTACTTCTTTGATCCACGATTCAAAATCGCGCTTCATCAACGAGGCAAAAGCATAAGCAAAGGGAACCGAAACACTGGCAAATCCCAAAAACAATACAGGCGGATGAATAACCATCCAATAATTTTGCAATAATATGTTCAACCCATTGCCATCTTTGATAAATTCCAAATAATTGGCACGTTCCAAAATAGGAATACTCAATTCATTGCGAAGCAAAATAAAAGGACTTGAACCTATGGCATAATCGCCAATTTCTATACCCAAAATCATACTGCAAAGCATTGTTTGTATCAAGGCTAAAATAGCTAAAGAACCAATTCGCAAATCACTTATTTTTCGCATCAAAAACAAACCTAAAACCGCATGCCAAAACATCCACAACAAAAAGCTACCTTCTTGTCCTTCCCACATAGCCGAAAGAATATAATACCAAGGCAATTCGGTGCTGCTATGACGCCAGATATAATGATACTCATATTGCTGAGTCTTGAACATATATATCAATAACAATAATATGCCAAATATAGAAAATGCATGGATGTAAAAAAGCTGTTGGGCTGTTTTTTTCAGTTCGCTATATTTAGTATTATTGAAATAATACATTATCCCAGATACAAAAGAAAACAATGAACTGGCAAGTGCCAAAAGCACTAAAAAATGTCCAATATGACCAAAGATTAAATCTTCATTGAGGTAAAAATCGTTCGAAAAACTGCGCATAAATAAAACCTAAAGTTGTATAAGCTACAAAATTAAGCTATAATGTATTAAAATTGAGGGTTAATTTACTTTTTAATAGTAAAAAAGCCAAAATCTTGATTTATCTTATAATTTTCAGACACTTCGATTTGTGATTTTTTATTCGACTTTACCACAAATTTCTTTTGAGTTTCCCCGTCCAAAACATATACAGGCATCTCGAAATTCTTATCGGTCATTTCCCAAAAAAGGGTCAAAAGAACTTTGCCATTTTTTGATTTTTTCTCTTGAATCTTTAATTCAGGCACTGGTGCTTTTTGAACATATTGATGGAACAAAGGCTCTAAATTCATCCCAGCTTTTTTGCTAAAAAAGTTTACAATATCTCTATAATGAACCGTTTTGTGACGAAAAG
>JBIPPG010000006.1:0-22097 GCA_044368545.1 Chitinophagales bacterium
GAATTGTATTCCACCCCAAATTTTTACCTATAGAAATAATATCCTCTTTGAACCCTTTAAACGTTTTAATGCCTAATGAAGCAATTGGACTTTTTTGAAGCAATTCTTTGTGAATTTTGATATCTGTTGCATATATTCTATCGGCAATATCTTTAAAAACAGGCGCTGCTACTACATTTCCATAAAATCCAATAGAATTATTGGGCGAATTGACTACTACAATACAAGCATACAAAGGATTTTCGGCTGGAAAATACCCTACAAATGACGCTTGATAATACTTTTCTTTATAGCCATTTTTTCTTGTGGTAAGCAAATTGGTTCCTGTCTTTCCTGCAATTGAATAATACGATTTGATATTAGAAGCTGTTCCGCTATCTACAACATTTTCCAGCATTTTTTTCACAGCACTGATTGTCTCTTTTTTTGCAATTCTATCACTTATTACCTCTGGCTTGAAAGTCTCTAAGACATTACTATTATCCCTAACTTCTTTTACTAAATAAGGCTTCATCATTTTACCTTCATTGGCTACAGCTGCATAGAACGTTAGAATTTGTAATGGGGTCAATTTCATTTCATAACCAATAGACATCCAAGGCAAAGAAACACCTGTCCATTCTTTTGGTTTTTTGATTTGAGGCGCTACTTCACCCACTATTTCTATCCCAATAGGTTTAGTAAGATTGAATTGCTCCAATTTGGCGTAAAACTTATCTTTATCGGCGCTATAAAACTTGAAAATAGGCTTTGAAATTCCTACATTGCTAGACATTTTGAAGGCTTCTTTTAACGTCACCGTTGCATCTTTTGGATGGGCATCTATCATTTCGGCATTATAATACTTGTATCTACCTTTGCTCAAATCTATTTTATAATTTTCATCACAAAATCCATCTTCTAGCAATGCCATTACCGAAGCAAGCTTAATCACCGAGCCCGGTTCATTTGGCTCGCCAATTGCGTAATTATAATCCTCGATATACTTTACTTCATTGGCATCTTTAGGCTTGAATTTTCCTAAATTAGCAATTGCTTTAATTTCGCCCGTTTTGATATTCATCAAGATAACAGAGCCGTGCTTTGCTTGAAATTTTTTCAGCGTTCTTTCCAAAGAAGATTCTGCCAAGTCTTGTAGATTAATATCCAACGTAGTAACAATATCTAAGCCCGGTTTTGCCCCAAATTCGCTTTGTTCATTCACTGGCATAAAAATGCCTCCAGCTACTTTTTGCATTAGCAATTCCTTATTCTCTCCCGTCAATTCTTCGTTGTAACGTCCTTCTATACCTACTTTATACTTTCCAGAATCTCTAATATATCCTATAGTACGCTGTGCCAAAAATCCAAAAGGCATTTTTCTTGAATTTTCTTGTTCTACGATTAATCCCGATTTATTCTTTGATAAGTTGAAAATGGGAAAAGATTTGATTTGTTTAAAATCCAAGAAGGATATTTTTTTTGCTATAGGATAATATCGTTTGCCACTTTCTCTTGCATCGGTTAATTCCTCTTTCCATTGCGCAGCAGATTTATCTTTGAATTTTGTAGAAAGAGCCCATGCCAATGAATCAATTTTTTGATTCCACAATTCTTCTTTGAGCCCTTCTGCTTTTGTATCCATAAACAAGTTGAAGGTAGGAATAGTAGTAGCCAACATTCTCCCATCATAGGTATAAATATTGCCTCTTTCGGCTATAATTTTTCTTTTGACCAATGAAATATCATCCCCCATTTTTTTCCAATAGCCTCCATCAAAATATTGAGTGTCCAATACTTTCCATACGATCATAAGGCTGACTATAAGTAGTAGGCCAAATATGAAATAGGTTCTATAAAGTATATTACTCTTGGTGTTCAAATTCTTTTTTTTCTAATGTTATTCTATAAGGTGGTTTATCCAATGGTATTAAATTCATCTCTTTTGCTTTGGGCGTAACTTCCGAAAGTTTACTCTTGTACATCAAGTCACTTTTTTTGGTTAAATATTCCCATCGCAATTCTTTCAATTCTTTTGCTTTAAAATTTATTTCTCTAATCAAACTAATGGCTTTGTGATTGTTCCAAATATACAGCATTGAAAGCGCAAATAAATACACCACAAACTGCAAATTTTTCCTTGTCCACTCTAAGAAATACTTAATAGTACCTTCTAAAGAATATTCCATTTATTTAATTTTTTATCTTTTCCATAACCCTCAATTTTGCACTTCGACTTCTGCTATTCTGCTTTACTTCTTTTTCCGAAGGCGCAATTGCTTTCTTTGCCACTACTTTCCAATTCCATTCCTTTCGCTTTCCAAAAATATCGGTGGTAGGCTGGTCCTCAAACTCACCATATTTCATATAATTTTTCACAATTCTATCTTCCAAAGAATGAAATGTAATAATCGACACTCTTCCTCCCACTTTTACTATCCTAGACATACTTTCCAGCATACGCTTCAAGGTTCCCAACTCGTCATTTACCTCCATTCTCAACGCCTGATAAACTGGAGCTGCATAGCTTTCAAAGGGTCCAAACTTTATAGATAGCAAAATTTCGTTCAAATCATCGCTTTTCTCAAATGGTTTATGAACTCTTTTTTCTACTATTCGAGTAGCTAATGTCTTGGAATTTCGCACTTCGCCATATTCTTGAAAAATCATCTGCAATTGTTCTTCGCTATATGAATTGAGAATATCTTTTGCCGAAATATCCATTCGCTTATCCATTCTCATATCCAAATCGATATTGCTGCGATATGAAAAGCCACTTGCATCATCATTGAACTGAAAACTGCTCACCCCCAAATCGGCCAATACTCCATCTACTTCATCTATGCCTATTGCCAAAAGATAATCAGACGCATTTTCAAAATTTTCTCGTATCAATTCCAATCGATTATCATCCAATTTGTTTTGAAAAGCACTTTCATCTTGGTCAAAAGCATACAGCTTTCCTTTAGTGCCTAGCTGCGACAAGAGCAATTTTGAATGTCCGCCACCGCCATACGTCAAATCTACATAGACTCCTTCCGTTTCAAGATTGAGACTATCAATAGATTCATTTAAAAGAACGCTAATATGATACATTTCTTTGGTTTATCTTAATTTTATGATTGATGGATTAAAAAATTATAAATCAAGATTTCCTAGAACTCGCTCTGCCAAATCTTCAAATGAACTACTATCTTGCTGATTCATCAAATCATTGTATTTTTTGCTATCCCAGATCTCAAAATAATCTTTGACAGGTGTTAATACAATTTCTTTTGATATTCCTGCATATTCCAATAATTGTTTAGAAATATTAATTCTATCGCCTGCATCCAAGGTCATTTCGGTAGCACCGCTATAGAATCTTCTTACAAATTCTCTGTTTTCTCTATTAAACGTATTTAACACATCAATTTTTGCTTTCACTTCTTTCCACACATCATAAGGATATAATGTAAGGCAATTTTCAAAACCTCTATTTACGACAAATTTGTTTTGCGCTTCTTCAGACATACCCTCTTTGAGGGCAGTAGGAATTCGCAGCCTACCTTTGTCATCTATTTTAATAAAACTTTCGCCTAAAAAAGCCATTTGTGAATAAAAATTTCCACAAAATTACACTTCTTTTTTTAATTCCCCCATATTTTCCCACTTTTTATTTAAATATTTTTCAACAAGTCGTATTATTTTTTGTGGAAAATTTGTGGATAAGTTTAGCGTAATGAACAAAATACTTGTATTCATTACATTAAATAAACTTAGTTATAAACATATTTAATCTCATTTTTTATCAACAACTGTAGATATTATATTAATTTTGTGGCAATTATGTATTAATACTAGGATGTTGAAAATAGCAAACCAAAGAAAATAAATAAATAATTGATTTTTAACAAATTAAGAAAAAGTGAAAAATTCGATATATCTGCATTGTACAATCTTTAGTTCATCAAAAAAGATGTCAACAAGGGAATTAGATAAGAAAAAGCATACTTTATCTATAATACCTTATTTTTGCATTATTCATTTAAAAATTAACGAAATGAAAATACGCAACATATTGATTTTATTAATCATAACATTTAATCTTACCTTATTTTCTCAAACAACAGAATCCAAAAGTGTGACACGAATGATGTCATTGGGGGAAAATGTGGGAATAAAAACCAAAATGCCTTTTGCAAATGAAAATGATTTGATAAAACTACTAAGCCAATGGATGAAAGAAAAATCTGCAGAAAACATTAAAGCACCCAAAGGAAGTAATGAATTTATCTATAACAATATTTATATAAATGGATATTCTGGAAAAATAAAAATATATAACACTTTTCTTCAAGAGGGAAAAGATGTAGCATGGACAAGCTATTATTTTAATGAATCCAATACAAATATTACAAATTTAGACAGCTTGAATGAGTATATAACACAATTTTACAAAAAACACATGACGATGTTATATGAAGATAGCATTAAAGAAGCAAATTATACTTTTGATAAATTAGACGGCACCTTAAAAAAAGAAACTAAAAAGCGATATGAGGCTGAAAAAGATATTGCAGAATCGAAAAGAAATATAGAAGAGTCCGAAAAAGAAATAGATATTGCTAAAAAGAATATTTTGAATAGACAAACTGGATTGGATATGCTTAAATTAAATGTAGAAGTTGCTGAAAAAGCATTGAAAGAACAGAAAAAAACAGAAAAAGCGGTAGATGACGCTGAAGATGAATACGACAAGAACAAAGACAAACTTAAGTCCTTAAAAAAGAATTTGGAGCAATTGAAAAAAAGCCCAGAGGCAAATGCAAATTTAATTTCAGCGCAAACTCAAGACATTGAAGCTTTGGAAACTACAGTAAAAGAAAAAGAAGCTAAATATGAAAGTTTAAAATCTATCTATAAAAGCAAATATAAAGAATTAGACAAAATATTGGACAAAGAAAAAGACTTGTTGCACGATGCAGAAAAAGATATTAAATCAAACAATAAGACTGAAACCAAAGGAGGAAATCTAATTGAAAAAGAAAAGAAAAAAATAACTGAAAACGAAGCCATTATATCTAAATTTGAGACCGAAACCAAAGTGACTCTTCAAAAAGAAATTGATGATCAAATAAAATTTATTGAAAAATTAAAAGAACGCAGTTTAATCTATAAATAATGAATCCATTAAACAACTATTTACTTGAAATTAGTGCCATAAAACTAAGTCCCGAGACACCTTTCACTTGGGCTAGCGGACGCAAATCGCCTATCTATTGCGACAACAGAGTTACGCTCTCTTATCCAAAAGTAAGGGATGAAATTTGCAAACAATTTGTAGAAAAAGTAAAAGCTCAATTTCCTCAAGCGGAAGTGATAGCCGGTGTAGCTACAGGCGGTATAGCTCATGGCGTATTGGTAGCACAGGCCTTGGGGCTTCCTTTTGTGTATATTAGAGATAAACCCAAAGCCCATGGCAGACAAAATTTGGTGGAAGGAGATTTGAAACCAAATCAAAAAGTAGTAATAATTGAAGACCTTATCTCTACAGGCGGAAGTAGCCTCAAAGCCGTAGAAGGCATACGAGATTCGGGCGCTGAAGTACTAGGACTGTTGGCTATATTCACGTATGGATTTCCTCAGGCTACCGAAGCTTTTGAAAATGCCTCTTGCAAAATGGATACATTAACTTGTTTTTCGGAATTGATAGAAGCTGTAAAAGAGCAAGCTAAATTTCCACAAAAAGATATTGAATATATGGAAGCTTGGATCAAATCCTAACCTAAAAATAGTTGATTTGTTTTTTTTTCTAAACTACTTTTTCAAAAATCGATTTGCGAAACTCCAAAAACGCATTGAATCTTTTGAATCCATTCAAAAAGAAACCTTAGCTAAGATATTAGAAAAAAACAAAGGTTGTACTTATCTAAAGAATTACAATGTACTCCAATTGGAAGACTTTGAAAGACTTCCATTAGTTTCATACGAAGATTTAGAATCTGAAATTGTAAATCTTCTTCATTTAAAAGAGTCCACTATTACGAAAGAGAAAATCATAGCTTTTTCAAAATCAAGTGGCACCACGAGTTTTAGCAAAATCATACCACAAAGCAAAAAAAACATTTCTTACAATTATCAAGCTGGTTTTGATTTATTGACAAGTTATCTTCATCATTTTCCTAATTCAAAAATTACTGCGGGTAAAAATTTTTCGCTTACAGGAAGCTATGATATTCAAAATGGATTAATTGTAGGCGACATATCGGCTTTGATAGCGTATTACTTACCTTCTATTTTTCATTATTTTCGAACGCCTTCAAAAGATATTGCATTAACAAAAAATTGGGATGAAAAGCTAGAAAAATTGATTCCAATTTTAGCAAAAGCCGATATAAGATGGATAGCAGGTGTGCCTTCATGGATAAAAGTCATTATAGAGAAAATTGAAAAATATTCACAAAAATCGATCCTTGAAGTATGGCCCAATTTAGAAGTCTATTTTTATGGAGGTACCGATATCGCTATTTACAAGTCACAATTTGATCATTTTTTTGATAAAAAAGTTATTTACTGGCAGACTTTTAATGCAAGCGAAGGATTTTTTGCGATGCAAACCTCTTCAGGAGATAACAATATGTCCCTTATGCCCGATTATGGGATTTATTATGAATTTTTTGACCTCAAAGTACTAGAAATCATTCCTTCTAAAGACCTTAAAATAGGCAATAAATATGAGCTAATTATAAGCAATTCGTGCGGATTGTGGCGCTATAGAATAGGGGATCTAATAGAAATAACCCATAAAAATCCACTAAAAATAAAAATAGTAGGTAGAACAAAACATTATATCAATGCTTTTGGCGAAGAATTGATGATACATAATGTAGAAAAGGCATTGGAAATGCTCAATGAAGAAATGGCCTTTGAGATAAGACATTATACAGTAGCCCCAAAAATAGATGAGGACAAAATTGGATTTCATAATTGGCTAATCGAATTTTCTATTGCTCCTTCTAATATGAAAGACTTTGAAACCCGACTGGATGAACTTTTGCAGCATCTGAATAGCGACTACAAAGCCAAACGAAGTCAAAATTTGGTGATGAAGCGATTAAAAGTACAAATTACAAAAAATGGTGTTTTTGAAAAATGGCTCAGAAATCAAAATCGATTATCGGCTCAAGCTAAAATTCCCAAACTATCAAATAACGCACAAATATTTGATACAATATTGTCAATTAATGAATAAAGAGGTAAATATTAATTTTAAATTTATAATTTTGTAACCCTTAAATAAGATAAAAGTATGTATAATGGAAAGAAAGTTGTAGTAGTAATGCCTGCTTACAATGCTGAAAAAACTTTGGAAATCACATATAATGAAATTCCTTTTGACATTGTGGATGAAGTAATTCTTGTAGATGATCATAGCAAAGACAATACTTCGGAAAAGGCAAAAGCTCTTGGAATCAATCATGTTATTAGACATGAACAAAATAAAGGATATGGCGGAAACCAAAAGACATGCTATAACAAGGCTTTGGAGCTAAATGCCGATATAGTTGTAATGCTGCATCCCGATTATCAATACACGCCATTATTACTTACTGCTATGATTTCTATAATTGGAAATGGCCTTTATGATATAGTTTTTGCTTCTAGAATATTAGGCAAAGGTGCGTTAAAAGGTGGTATGCCTATGTATAAATATATTGCCAATAGATTTTTGACATTATTTCAAAACATAATGATGAATCAAAAACTATCAGAATATCACACTGGATATAGAGCTTTTTCAAAAAAAGCACTTCAAAGCATAGATTACAATAAAATTTCAGACGATTTTGTATTTGACAACCAAATGATTACACAACTTTTCATGAAAGATTTTGAGTGTGGCGAGGTTACATGCCCTACTAAGTATTTTGAAGAAGCAAGTTCAATAAATTTTAAAAGAAGTAGTATTTATGGCCTAGGTTGTTTAAAAACTGCCTTAGAATATAGATTGCATAGATGGGGAATTATCAAGTTTGATTATTTAAATTAATTCTATTTGAAAAATTATATTGTAAAAAACAAAGAAACCCTTTTATTTCTTTTTTGGGGAATTCTTGCTATCTTTTTTTCAAACAACCATGTTGTATGGAGAGATGAGATGAGAGCACTTAGTATTGTAAAAGACTCAAGCTCTATTGTAGACCTAATTTTCAATAATTTAAAAAACGAAGGACATCCCGGACTATGGTATGTGGCGCTATATATAGCATATTCCGTCTTTAAAGCAAACTGGGTATTGAAGCTTTGTTCTCTGATATTTGGCTTTATAAACACATATCTTATATTATATAAAATACGACTACCTTTTATAGTCAAAATATTGCTTCTTTTTAGTTATTTATTCTTTTTTGAATATACTATTATCTCCAGAAATTATGGAATAGCGCTTACATTTATTCTAATTTTATTTTTATTATATGAAAAATCATTAAAGCCATTAAATTGCTTTTTATTTTTCGTATCAGCATTTTTACTTTCCCAAACAAATTTAATAGGATTACTTATAAGTTTTTTCTTTGTTTCATTATATCTTTTAGAACAAAAAGACAATATTTACGTAAAAACATTCCTAGCATTATCCACAATGCTTTTAAGCGTATTTTTATTTTATTACTCTACAAAAATAGATATAAATTCTGTTTTTTATCTTGACAAAACAATATTATTTAACAAGTTATTAAATAGTAATTTATTTCAACTTTTGATTCCTTATTATTTTTTCTGTCCAATTTTAGGGGGCACAAGCAATCTTTCTATTATTATAAGTATTATTATTATACTTTTAATGTTATGGAACATTAGAACGTCTGTTAAGCTTACTTTATTTTTTTATATTACAATGGTTATTATTCAATTAATAAATCTTTTCATATATAATTTATGTTCAAGACATTTAGGGTTGGTACTAATCATATATCTTTTATTTTCAAATAAGATATTAGAAAACAAAAAGGGAATAAATATATCCAATTATATGTTTATCTTTTTTTTAATTGCAGGAATCCTTCAGATGGCCAAGGAAATACAAAAACCTTTATCAAGTGCAAAAGAAGTAGGAAAATATATAAGCAAAATTAGTAAAAACAATACTATTCTTGGAGAAAAGGACTTCTTTCTTGAATCCATTGCATATTATTCGGAAAATCCAATATATATAGCACGTGAAGGAAAATTTAAAAAATATTCAAGTTTTACAAAACAAAACAAAGACACTTTAAGAATGAGTGAAATATTTTTATTTTCAGATTCAATAAAACAAGATGTTTTTTTTATTTTTGATTCTTTTAGCATCTATAAAGAAAAAAAAGTTCGACCATTCTTTAATTATAAAAATAAGATTTTTATTTTTGACACAATTATACCAAATAGAATTAAATTTCTTAATGAATTTAAAAATGCATCGTCTGAAGAAAATTATGATTTGTTACTAATTACAAAACCATAACTAAATAATTACATTATATAAAATTTAAAAAATGTATAAAAATTTTATTATTTCTTGTTTATTAATAGTATTAGCTTCTTGGACCAGATGGTACTTTACGGGGAGTTTAAAAGCCGATGAAAATCATATTGATAATAATGCCTTGGCACTCAATTTTTATATATTCACCTATTTCTCTGGGTTTTTATTATTAGTATACACTTATTATAAAATTATTTTTAGAAAAGAAGGATATGATATCGATTTAAAAAAAACACGTACTCTTTCGATGATAGGAGTTTCAATATTTTTTTTCATGACGGTTATTTTTGCGTCAGATATTTACACTTATTTAGCAGAAGGAGAATTAGCTACTAGAGGAATATTTACCTATACCAATGGTGAACTTGTAAAAAATTCAAAATTCATAGAGTATGTAAGTTTTTGGTGGAAAGACTGTCCCAATCATTATGGTCCTCCGCTTTTATTTTTATTTTACACCTCTGTATTTATTGGGAAATCTGTAATGGCAAGTTATTGGGTCTTTAAAATCCTAATGTTAATTTCAGCATTACTCCTTACTCAAACTATATACTTAATTCTAAAAGAACAGAACACCAAAACAAAATATAATCTGTATGCATTAATAGTTTTATCGCCTCTATTTCTGATAGAAGGAATAGGACAAACCCATGTGGATCTTGTTATCACATTATTTATAGCCTTGTTTATTTATTTTTTCTTGAAAAATAAATTTTTCTACGCAGTATTTTTTATTGCATTGGCTATTTCTTGCAAAATTATGTATGGTGTTATATTAATTCCTCTTATTATAGCCTTGTTATATGTAAAATATATCAATGCCGCTAAAAACATAAAAGGATTTCTTTCATATTCGATTATTGGATTATCAATAATTGGGATAGTCGTTGGAATTTCATATATCCCTGTTTGGCAAGGATGGGAAACTATCACAACTCCAATGGAGTATCACAAAAACAAAACACCTTGTAGAAGTTTCACAGAATTATTCATACTAGTATATAGATTTGGAGGGGAATTATTACGAAATGGATTCAATATCCCTCAGTTACTTATTGATGCTCAATCTAAAGAATTTCTTTCAATACAAAAAATTTTGGAGTATCAAAAAACAATAGCCCCAATTTTAAAAACCATTGGCTTTCTTTTAGCATTATGGTCTGCATTACCCTTATTAAAAATAAAAAACACAAAAGAAGTTTTTCATATTTTTGCTAGATTGTGGATCATTATTATCACTATTTATTCGCCCATTTTCAACCCATGGTATTTCATGCCAATTCTGCTATTACTTCTTTTTACAGATTCCAAAACTTGGATGATTTATGCAATTATTGTAATTTCACAAAGTATAAATGGTCAAATAGGAAACTCAACAATTCCTTTAGATAATCTATGGATGGTTTTTGCGTCAATACAAGTATTAACACTTGTTCCATTATTTCTTTTGTTCTTCAAAAAACATTTACTTATTGAGCCATTTGAATCATTCAAAAAATTAAATAAATAATTCAAAATATGACGTCAAAGAAGATATCGATCATTACGCCTTGCTACAATGAAGAAGAAGTAATTGTAGAGACTTATAAGCAACTTACTCAAGTAATGCAGGCTAGTTTTAGTAATTATGAACTCGTATTTATAAATGATGGCAGTAGAGATAATACCTTTTCTATTCTAAGTAGCATGGCCAATGAGGATAGTCATGTAAAAGTATTAAATTTTTCGAGAAATTTTGGACACCAGCCCGCAGTAAGTGCTGGTATTAATAATTGCACGGGTGACTATGCGATCATTATTGATGCTGACCTTCAAGACCCTCCTAAATGCATTCCTGAGATGGTACAATTGGCTATTGAGGAAAACGCAAACGTTGTTTATGGCGTAAGAAAAACAAGACAAGGCGAAACTTGGTTTAAAAAAATTACGGCTAAGTATTTTTATAGAATGTTGAATTATTTTTCAGAGACCAGTATCCCTGTTGACACCGGAGATTTTAGACTTATTGATAAAAAAATAATCAATCAATATAAAAAGCTAAAAGAAAGACAAAAATATATTCGTGGTCTTATTAGCTGGTTAGGGTTCAAGCAAGTCCCCTATTATTACGATAGAGATGCAAGATTAGCTGGAGAGACTCATTACCCCTTTATGAGAATGGTATCTTTTGCGATAAGAGGGTTGCTTTATTTTTCAAAAAAACCACTCAATATTGCTACAAATGTGGGATTAACTTGTGTGTTTTTTGCATTTTTATATTTCCTAATTTATTTGATTTTAAAAATATTTCACCCCGAATCGGTAGTTTCAGGATGGACTTCATTGGTAGGACTTGTTGTATTTTTTGGAGGTATTCAGCTTATTAGTATTGGATTGATAGGAAATTATATTGGTAGTATGTTTGAAGAAATCAAAGGCAGACCCGAATACATAATAGACGAAGAAGTATAATTAAAAAAAGGAACTCAATGCTACATCGCTTTTTGAGAGCACTACAAATATATAAAATACCAACGCTACCGACACGATACAGGTAGCAATGATTGTTATAAAAAACCATTTTTCTTTATTCATATTTATACACATAAATGACCCAATAAGCATTTGCGGGCGCTACTCGTTTTATCAATTGCAATTGCATCGATTTTGAATTTAAAATTTCCGCAGCCGAAAAGATATATTTTCCACCCATTTTCTTGAATTGTGCTACATTCAATTCCAAAAATCGTAGTTTCTCTTTATCTTTGGCACACATATTATTCGCCACCGTTTCCATTTGCAATTCCGCAGGAAAGATATAACATCTATTGCCCCAATTATCAAAATATTCTTTCTTTTTCCAATTACTTTTTTGGAGTTCTTTTTCAAATATCTTTCTAAACTCCAATTTATAATTCAAATCATAAACGGAGAATAATCCATCCAAAGTACTATAGCCATGATATTGTGCTATTGTAGGGCTCATACCAATTGAAATTACTTTATTTTCAAGAGAAGGAGGCGTAATTTTTTTTATTTCATCAAAAGAATTCAATGCTAAATATTCTTTAAAAGAAGGAAAATTATCAATTCCTATCAATTTTTTATAATTATGCGCTGTTTCATCATTTGAAAAGAACAAAATCAAGAATTGAGAAAAAATAATGAGCGGAATGGTTTTGCGAAGCATAATTCTATACTTAGCGATAGAGTTCATCGAAATCAACAATATCAAAAACCATAAAAATGGAAGCAAAAAGGCAAAACGATTGAATCGAAACGATTTGATAAAGGTAATATCCGAAATCAAAAACTCTATAAAGGGATAAAAAGCTTGCCACAATACTATTATAAAAATAGCTTTCATAATACTTTTGGACCATTTATTCTTTTCAATACCAAAATAGCTAATCAAAAACAGCACAAAAATTAATAATGAAATAAATATAGAAATATGATAATGAGTACTAAAAAAAAATCCAAAAAACTCCGAAAGGGTTCGTCCAAAATTGGGCATTTCGGTGTATAAATTGTACGCCACTCGATGCGAGCGAAACCCTTTGAGGAAAAGCATTCCATAGATAAACTGAAAATTGGCTAAAACGGTACCTATACAAAAAGCCATCCAAGCATATATCCATTTCATGATATGATTATGCTTGACAATTACCAAATAAACCAAATAGATATTGAACAAAATAATCATTTCTATCCCCGACCATACAAAAGATGAGAAAAATGGAAATGTAAAAAATATTAATAGCGTAGCAAAACTCTTCTTATTATAATAAAGCCGAGCAAAACCAAAGGCTAGCAAAGGCATTCCCATTACGGATAGTCCAAAAGGCGTAAAAAACTGTATAGAAGTAAGCAATAAAGAAGTCGCCACCAAGACATTTTCATTGAGTCTAGGCAGTGTCATGTATTTTTTGATAAACAAATAAAATGAAACATATCCAATGGTTTTGAGAATATATTGTCCCAAAATATACCCATAAAAAATACCTAAATAATTACAGATATTAGCAATAAAAGTAAATCCTGAAGGCATCACATTCCTGGGCAAGCCATCCATGAGTTGTTTTATTTTCACCTCATTTGCAATACTATGCATAATCCCATTTTCTTTCATAATATGAAGCCAAACCAATTCCCCTTCAAGCGTATCATGAATACGTATATACGAGTTTTCTCCCAAAATCACATAAGGCAAAAAGAAACTGACTGTCCACACCCCAAATCCTATCCAAAAAACTTTGGAAAAATGATCTAAAATATGCTTTATATAATTTGAGATTTTCTTCATTAATTATGATTCAAGACACGACGGTTAGTTTCGTTCCAATAAAAAGGATGTTCCTTGTATATCCATTGAAAAATAGGTGTGAGCAACCCTACAAAAAACAAGGCCCAAAGATAAGCATACGTTCCTTGTATATAAAATTGAATAAAAGCTATTAAAAGTATTAAAGAAACAACTCTAAGAATTCTATTTCTACCCTTACGAGGCGAGGTAGCGGGATCGATATAAAAAAACAATACAAAAAACAAAAAAGTACTATTAAAGATAGCATCCAATGAAAAACTATCGGTATTCAATCCCCATTGAACCAAAATATATAAAATCACAAACAATAATACATCCCATCGAAATAAAGAAGTACTGTACAAAAAACACAGCGATGAAGACACAAAAACAAGTCCCAACAACCAATCCCATCTTAAATCTGCTATTTTTAATTGCCCTACAAAAAGCACCAAAAAACAAATTCCAAATAAGGATGGATTGACCCAATGTTTGTAATTTTTATTAAAAATATATTTGAATCCTATAGAAAAAAGCGCCGCCAATCCATAGACAAACGTATAATCTGTTCGCAGTACAATACCTATGGACAATGCTGTAATAATTGCACTTTTCATAGACTGAATAGACACATGAAATCCAAGACAAAAGAGCCCTTGTACCATCATAGATACAGCCAATACTACCCCAATATTAAGATAGGTAATATTCCAGCCCAGTATCTCTTTGCCGTATACTATCAAAAACACTAAAAGTAAAATTTGTAAAGTTCTAATGTCTTTTACCATCTATTATAGTCAATTCTATTTCAAAATCAATGAGCAAAAGTAATTTTTTTTAGTTAATTATTCCTTTTAAATTTCAAATTTATTTTTTCAAACTTAGAATAATCAGAAGGCTTTATCTTTGGGTTTTAAAAATTTTGAAAGAACATCATGAATAGGCTCGAAAAACTCCAAGAAGCATTAAAACAAGAATACATTCAGGAAAATCAGGCTTATCAGGCTTTGTTATTGTCTATGAATTTTGCAGAAAGAGTAGAAAATGGCTTTTCATGGTATCCGCTGGCTATAGAAGAGTCGGGATTTACACTAGGAGAGTATCCCTACTTGACCGTATCTATCGATGAAAAAAAACTACAATCCCATCAATTCAAATCGGGGAGTATCATTCATTTTTTTCAAAATCAAAATGGCGATATTACGGAGAATAGCCTCAAAGGTAGCATTTATTATATTTCAAAAAATACAGCAAAAATCATCTTGGAAGCGGATGACTTCCCCGAATGGCTTCACAATGGAAAATTGGGGATGATAGCGGCATTTGATGAAAAAACGCTTCGCGAAATGGAAAAAGCACTCAAGCAAATTCTGATTGAAAAAGACACGCCCGCAGCTCTTTTGAGAGATATACTTTATAACGATAAGAAAGCGAATTTTCAATCCAAAACATTTTTTCCAAAAAATCAAAACCTAAATACCTCTCAAATACAAGCGATTGAAAATATTTTGGGAGACAACATTATTACCGTTCTTCACGGGCCTCCAGGCACAGGAAAAACAACAACTTTGGTAGAGGCTATTTATCAAAAATCCAAAATAGAAGGGAAAATTCTTGTGTGCGCACCTAGCAATAACGCTGTAGATTTATTAGTAGAAAAATTGGCAGAAATTCAGGTTCCTGTTCTTAGAATTGGTCATTTGATCCGTATCAATGAAGAAGTAATCCATCAGACTATCGAATATAAGATAGAACAATCCAAGGAATTTCAAGACATTAAAAAACTGCGCAAACAAGCCGATGAATACCGCCGAATGGCAAATAAATACAAGCGAAATTTTGGGAAAGAAGAACGCGAACAAAGACAACTGCTGCTAAAAGAAGCCAAAGATTGTGTAGCGCATAGTAGAAATATTGAAGACTATTTAGTATCCAAACTTTTGGATCAAGCCAAAGTTATTTGTACCACATTGGTAGGTTCGATCAATCATTATCTCAAGGATTTTATTTTTGACAGTTGTTTTATCGATGAAGCCTCACAGGCGCTAGAACCCGCTACATGGATTCCCATTCTCAAATCCAAAAAAATTATCCTCGCAGGCGACCCTTTTCAGCTTCCTCCTACAGTCAAATCGCCCGAAGCCGAAAAAATGGGACTTACCAAAACGCTCTTGGACATTACATTTGAAAAAAACATCAACATTCATCTTCTTGATACTCAATACAGAATGAATGAACAAATTATGGAATTTAGCAATAATCAATTCTATCATGGCAAACTCAAAGCAGGTACTAATGTAAAAATGCATTATTATCAAACTCAAGAAAATGTACCTCCTGTTTTGTTTATCGATACGGCTGGATGCGGATTTGACGAAGTACAAAACGAAAAAACGCGCAGTATTTTCAACCCCGATGAAGCGCAATTACTTTTTTCTCATTTAGATAAAATTTTGAGTGAACTCACGTACAGTCATCACGATATTTCCATAGGAATTATAGCACCATACAAGCAACAAGCTATTTTTCTAAAAGAATATGATGCCGAAAACAAAAATTTTTCTCAAAATTTTGATGTGGCTACTCATACCATAGACTCTTTCCAAGGACAAGAAAAAGACATCATATACATTAGCCTTACACGGAGCAATCCCGATGCAGAAATTGGTTTTTTGAAAGATTATCGCCGTATGAATGTAGCCATGACTCGAGCGAGGAAACAACTCATTATCTTAGGCGATAGCACTACCTTAGCTTCCGACAAATTCTATGGCGCACTCATCGATTTTTGTCAAGAAAAAAATTATTACAAAAGTGCTTGGGAATTTTTATATTAATTTTCTTTTAAATTTCTAAATTCCTTTGGAACCGTCAAAACGGGTCTTCCATCGGGCATACTCAAATCTATATACGATGTTTGATTTCCATTTTCATCAAAAGTGTATTCTTCATGATAATATTGTATACCACCATCGGGTGCTGAGGTCAGTGTAGCTTTTCGGACTTGCCCATTTTTATAATATTCTGCCCAAACACTGGCATGACCTGCTATTTTTCGCAATCCATATTCAAAAAGTAATTTGCCTTTTGCGTCAAAACACTTAAATTTTCCAAATCGCATATCTTTGTCCCATTGGGCTTCGGTTGATATTTTTTTATTGCTATGATATTTTATTACTAACGTATCTACTTTTTGAACAATTTGTTTTGTCTTTTTTCTTTGAGAAAAAACTGAGGCGTAGCTAAAAACAAAAATAAAAGATAAAAGAATAATTTTGTACATATATTTCATTTATAATTATTTAGATAAATTCATATCAATTGGGTTTAAAAAAGAAGAAAGAATTGCATCTTTTTAAAATAGAATTGCACTAAAAATCGTAGATATAAAAAAAATTATTTATTTTCGCAGGCTAAAATTAAATTTAATTAAACAAAAATAGAATGAAACAAGGACAAGGACTTATAAAGTTTATAGCAGTATCAATGGTTTTGATAAGCTTGTACTACCTATCATTTACAGTTGTAGGCTCAATGTTTGACAAAGCGGAAGCTTCTTATATTGAGAAAAATGTAAGTAATCTAAAGGGCAATGTTTCCGCAGACTCTTTATTGAAAGTATCCAATAGTTATAAAGCAAATTTTAGAGATTCTTTTTCAGATAAAGCATTTTTAGATTTATTTATTTTGAAATATACTTATAAAGATATTTCTAAATTTAGAATCAAATTAGGATTGGATTTGAAAGGAGGAATGAGTTTTGTAATGGCTATCAATCAAGAAGAGATTATGAGAGCCTTGTCAAACAATTCAAAAGACCCTGTATTTGACCAAGCGTTGAAAAAAGCTACGGCTATGCAAACAGGATCTCAAGATAATTACTTAAATTTGGTGGCGGATGCGTATACACAAATAGACCCGAACGCTAAACTTGCTCCTATTTTTGCAGGATTGTCTAATTATCAAGATAAAATCAAGCCAACTTCTTCCAATCAAGAAGTATTGAATGTATTGAAATTTGATATGAACGCGGCTTTGGGAAATACATATAATGTATTAAAATCTCGTATCGACCAATTTGGAGTAGCAGAAGCTGTAATTACATTGCAAGAAGGAACCGGCAGAATTATTGTAGAGCTTCCAGGTGCTGATGATATTCAGCGTGTAAAAAAATTATTGGAATCTTCTGCTAAATTAGAGTTTTGGTATACGTATGACAATAAAGAAATCGCTCAAGATTTCATTAAAGCAAATGAAACGATCAAAGGATTAAATGCTTTGAAAAAAACAACAGCAGTTGCTGATACCACAAAAAAAGATTCAGGCACAAATGCATTGGTTAATAAATTGACAAGTGCACCAGTGGCTAAAGACTCTGCTAATGATAAATCAAATCCTTTGTTTGAGAAATTCTCATTAAACATTGACCCAAAAACAGGTTCTGTATTCCCAGGTCCAATCTTAGGGTTTGCCGCTACAAAAGATTTGGAGAAAGTTATGGAAATGCTTTCTAAAGAGGAAGTTAAAAAAGATTTTAAAGCCGATGTACGATTTGTATGGGGCGCACAACCTACCGATGCTGAAGGAAAATTCTATCCATTATATGCTATCAAAGCTATGGGTGGACAACCTGCATTGACAGGAGACGCTATCACAAGTGCTCAAAAAGAATCAGACCAATTTGGCAAACCTAGTATTGGAATGGTAATGAATCCACAAGGAGCTTCTACTTGGGAAAAAATGACGGAGTTGGCTGCTAGCGACCCAATTGGAAATAAATCAATAGCTATCGTTTTGGACAATGTTGTATATTCTGCACCAAGAGTTCAAAACAAAATTAGTGGTGGTAGAAGTGCTATCACAGGACAATTCACACCAGAAGAAGCACAAGATTTAGCAAACATCTTAAATTCTGGAAAAATTGATGCCCCAGCAAAAATTATTCAAGAGGAAGTAGTAGGACCATCTTTGGGACAAGATACTATTGCTGCGGGAGTTTTCTCTCTTATGATAGGTCTTGGCTTGATTCTTGCTTATATGCTTTTATTGTACAAAAAACCAGGTGGATTGGCTAATATTTCATTGGTAGTTAACTTATTATTTTTATTAGGTGTTTTGGCTTCATTGAAAGCGGTATTGACTTTGCCGGGTATTGCAGGTATCGTATTGATTATCGGTGCAGCGGTAGATGCTAACGTAATTATCTTTGAGCGTGTCAAAGAAGAGCTTCGTAATGGATCTAACTATGTTCAAGCTTTGATTAATGGTTTTGGACATTCTTATAAAACTATTTTTGATGCCAATGCGACTACATTGATTACTTCATTGACACTATTCTTTTTTGGATATGGACCTATTAAAGGTTTCGCTATTACATTGACCATTGGTATTTTCACGTCTATATTTACAGCGGTATTCTTGACAAGAGAGTTCTTCAATTATAACTTAGACAAGAAAAATGAAGTGCCTTTTACAAAAAGTTTCTTGGATAAATATTTTGACAACGTAAACTTCGACTTCATTGGAAAAAGAAGAATTGCATACTTATTTTCTTCTGCATTTATTATCATTGGATTAGTAGCTATTTTCACAGTTGGATTTGACTTAGGAGTTGACTTCAAAGGAGGAAGAAGTTATGTAATTACATTTGACAAAAATGTAGATGCGCCTAAAATCAAAGAAGATTTGGATAAAATTTTAGATGGAAAAACAATTGTAAAAGCGTATGGTCAAGCTAATCAAGTTCAAATAACGACTTCATATTTGTATGGTATCAAAGAAAATGCAATAGAATCTAAGGCTAATGATAGTGTTGTATTATCAAAAGTATACGAAGGAACTAAAGCTAATTTTGCAAAAGCGGTGAATCATTCTGATTTCGTATCTTCAAAAGTTTCAAACTTCAGAAAAATTGATGCTACTATTGCTGATGATATTCAAAGAAGCGCTAAAACCGTTACATTAATTGCAATGTTCTTGATTTTCCTATATGTTTCGGTACGATTCAATAGATGGCAATATGCGGCTGGAGCAATTGCAGCGTTGTTGCACGATTTATTCTTTACGTTAGGATTATTGTCATTATTAAAATCGGTAGTTCCTTTCTCTTTGGAAATGAACCAATCCATCATTGCTGCGGTATTGACAATCATAGGATTTAGTACCAATGATACGGTGGTAATTTTCGACAGAATTAGAGAATTTGTGAAAAGAAATCCAAATGAAAAATTAGAAAAAACAATTAATAACGCTATCAATGATACGTTGAGTAGAACCACAACTACGGCTTCTACATTGTTCTTAGTATCTATGGTATTGTTTGTATTTGGTGGAGAATCTATCAGAGGATTTTCTTTCACTATGTTGATAGGAATCTTTGTCGGTACGGTTTCGTCTATCTTTATTGCTTCTCCTATTGCATTAGATCTTATCAACTGGTTTGACAATAGAAAAAAAGCAAAATAATTACTTTTTAAAATTCAATATATAATGAAAGAACTTCCATCTATGGGAGTTCTTTTTTTTGACTAAAAGTTTCTAATCATTTATTATGAAATCAAGTTTTGAAGCTAAATTTGGAGCAAATCCTGAACCCATCAAAGATAGAGCCCTCTATTTTGATATAAAGCTCATAGAAGCACCCTATACACGATTGGGGCTTTCCTACGTTCAGTTTTTTGTAAAAAATAATACGATAAAACTAGAGTACAAAAAATCAGATACGCCTCAAACACATTTTTATATAAAAGGGAAAGAAGAAGGTATCGCATTGAAGTCAGCTATTAACTATCAAATTATACTGTCAAAAGTGCTCAAATTAGAATCTGAATCGTTTTTGGCGTACTTGTCTCATTGTATTCAACTCAATTTTAGTCCTGAATTTAATACAAAAATGATCACCTATTTCAATGCCTTTGAAAATAGCTATCACTCAAAAGAACTCAATTTAACGTCCCTTAATATCACTTTGGAGGTGAAAAAGGAAGAAAATCAAGGAGAATTTCATCAAATTTTCTTAAACGAATTAGAAGAAAAATTGGCGAAATACAATCTATCTCTTTCTACGATTCGATTCAATGATTTATTTAATCTTTCTTTCACCAAAGAAGAGTCCAAATGGCTGACAGAACTGATTGTATATAAGACCAAAACCGAAGAAATATATGAAAGTTTAGAACATAAAATTGATTTTGCAGTAGAATTGATGAATCAAATTGAAGAAAAAACTTCCATTTTTTATAAAAATTATACTGAAAAAGTAGTTAAAAACAGAATTAATATTTCAGAAAATATAGCCATTTTTATAAATAAATAGTTGCTATATAAAAAAAGAATTACTTTTGTACTTCATTTTTTAATTCAACTTTTTCGGAATGAAAACTAAATATATTGACTTAATTGAGCAAACATACGAATGGCCACAAAGTGAGTTTAAACTAGATGGCGATGAACTAATGTTTCACGACATTTACCTTATGGACTTAATAAAAAGATATGGAACGCCCTTAAAATTCACCTATCTTCCAATCATTTCTAAGCAAATAGAACGTGCCAGAATGTTGTTCAAAGTAGCTATGGCAAAAGCGGATTATAATGCAGAATATAACTATTGCTATTGTACGAAAAGTTCACATTTCAGTTTTATTTTGGAAGAAGCTCTAAGAAATGATATTCATATCGAAACTTCATCGGCTTATGACATCAATATCATCGAAAAACTTACTGAAAAAGGGGTTTTCTCAAAAGATCAATACATCGTTTGTAACGGATACAAACTACCTCAATACGTCAATAATATCGCACGATTGGTAGAAAATGGATATAAAAATGTGATTCCTGTACTTGATAATGTGGCCGAAATTAATTTGGTAAAAGAAGCCATTACCAAACCTATAAAAGTGGGTATTAGAATAGCTAGTGAAGAAGCGCCAAAGTTTGACTTTTATACCTCAAGACTAGGAATTGGATACAAGGATATTTTGCCTTTTTACAAAAAAGAATTGAAAGGATCTAAGAATTTAGAACTTAAAATGTTGCATTTCTTTATCAATACAGGTATTGCAGATACTTCGTACTATTGGAGTGAGCTGGCAAAATGTGTGAAAGTCTACTGCGACCTCAAGAAAGTTTGTCCTACCCTCGATTCGTTGAATATAGGAGGAGGATTGCCTATAAAATCAAGTCTCAACTACCATTTTGACTATGAATATATGGTAGAAGAAATCATCTATCAAATCAAAAAAACGTGCGAAGAATATGGCGTAAAAGAACCTAATATTTTTACAGAATTTGGTTCATTTACTGTAGGAGAAAGTGGGGCTACGC
>JBIPPG010000129.1:0-6872 GCA_044368545.1 Chitinophagales bacterium
ATTTGAAAAGGGAACTTCTCTGTGTCCTCCATTTTCATCTTCGGGATTATTTTCACTTTTTAGAAGTTCTATTTTTTCTGCATCATAATTGGTAATGGTCAATTTGATAGGATCCAAAACCGCCATGACACGCTTCGCTTTTTTGTTCAAATCTTCTCTAAGACAAAATTCAAGCAACCCTACATCTACCATATTTTCGCGCTTGCCTATTCCTATTCGAGTACAAAATTCTCTAATACTTTCGGGCGTATAACCTCTTCTGCGAAGTCCGCTTACAGTAGGCATACGTGGATCGTCCCAGCCATCTACAAATTTTTCTTGAACCAATTGTAGCAATTTTCGTTTGCTGGTAACGGTATAATTTATATTTCTACGTGCAAATTCATATTGTTTGGAAGGATAAATTTCCAATTTTTCTATCAACCAATCGTACAATTCTCTGTGTGGAATAAATTCCATTGTACAAATAGAATGTGTAATATTTTCTATACTATCGCTTTGCCCATGTGCAAAATCATACATTGGATAAATGCACCATTTATCGCCCGTGCGGTGATGATGTGCATGTTTGATTCTGTAAATAATTGGGTCGCGCATTAGCATATTTACATGCTGCATATCTATTTTTGCACGAAGGGTTTTGGCACCATCGGGAAACTCGCCATTTCTCATTGCTTGAAACAGCGCTAAATTCTCCTCAATACTTCTATTTCTATATTCATTTTCTCTTCCCGGTTTGGTAGGCGTACCTTTTTGTTCGGCTATTGCTTCGCTGGTGCTATCGTCTACATACGCCAACCCTTTTTTGATAAGAGTAACCGCATATTCATACAAGGTATCGAAATAATCGCTGGCATACAATTCATTTTTCCATTCAAATCCCAGCCATTTGATATCATGTTTGATACTTTCTACAAATTCGGTATCTTCGGTAGTAGGATTGGTATCATCAAATCTAAGATTGGTATATCCAGGAAACGTTTTGGTCAATCCAAAATTGAGACAAATACTACTTGCATGACCCAAATGTAAATATCCATTTGGCTCTGGCGGAAATCGAGTTACTATTGATTTGTATCTTCCTTCTTTTAAATGATTTTCTATTATTTCTTCCAAAAAATTATTGGAACTATGTTCTTCGCTCATCGTTTACTTCTTTTTGTTATCTTTTCCTTTCGTATCTTTCTTTGATTTTTTTGAAGCTTTGCCTGTATCTTTCTTAGACTTTTTGTCTTTTTTCGATTTTTTAGACGGTTTATCGTTTTCGCTATTATCGCGTTTTCCTTTTTTACCTTTTTTCTTCTTGTCTTTTTTAGCTTGAAGACGCTCTTCTTTTTCCATTTTCAAGCGCTCTTTTTTGCTCAACTTCTTACCGTTTTTGCCACGAGATTTCTTATTTTTTCTAGCTTCTTCTCGTTCTTCACGCTGAAGACGAAGACGTTCTCTTCGGCTCAATTTTTTTCCATGCTTGTAGCGGCTATGTCTTGAATGACTGTATCTGGAGCTATTATCTTCATCCGAATTATAATTACGTGAAGGAGCTGGTGGTGTATATGAATTTTCGGAACGAGAAAATTGTGAATAATAAATCAATTTGTCGCCACTTTGATTGGTAAAAACCAACTCATTTCTTCCTGGAAAATACTCTACCAAATGCAACTGCGATAATGCTTGAAAATATACCGCTTCGTTCAAAGACAAATTAGCACATGCCATGCGGGTAGATAAAATATTTCCAAATTCGATTGAATTATTATTCAACGTAAATTTTGTATGATAGGCATTACAGCCTCCATTTCCTCTAATATTGCCTCCACTAAAC
This sequence comes from Chitinophagales bacterium, assembly GCA_044368545.1. GTDB lineage: Bacteria > Bacteroidota > Bacteroidia > Chitinophagales > JADJOU01 > CHPMRC01. Next base: position 1,823 of record JBIPPG010000129.1, read on the forward strand.
TGCATAGTAGGCGCATCGCTGATATTGTTAGAAAAATCATATACCATACCACTAATCGTAGCTACTTTCAATCGCCAAAACTTATTGGACAAATCGTCTATAGTTTGCGCTTGGGCAAAAAGGCTAATGCTTACTAAAGTCAATATCAATAATTGCTTAATTCTCATGATGTTTTTATTTTAATAAATTATCTATTTCTTGGGCTAACGCTTTGTCTTTTTCGGTTACGATATTGCCTGCATCGTGTGTAGTCAGCTCAATTCGCACTTTGTTGTATACATTGTACCAATTGGGATGATGATTGTGTTTTTCGGCTAGAAAAGCCACTTGAGTCATAAATCCAAAAGCTGCGATAAAATCCGCAAACTCAAATTCTCTCACCCATTTATTATCAATTTCTTGCCACATATCCCCTAATTTTTATTGTGCCAATAATTGTTTCACAATTTTAGAAATGGTTCCGCCATCTGCTTTCCCCGCAAATTCTTTATTGGCAGCACCCATTACCTTTCCCATTTCCTTAGCATCCGTCACGCCCAAATCGCTTATGATTTTTTGGATCAATGGCGTCAATTCTTCTTCGGTCATTTGTTTTGGAAGGAATGTATTCAATACTTCTAGCTCTTCGCGCTCGGTTTGTGCCAAATCCGCTCTTCCTTGTTTTTCAAAAATCTCTATACTTTCTTTTCGTTGTTTGGCTAGTTTCATCACCAATTGCGATTCTTTAGCCTCATCCATTTCTCCTGCGCCCTTTTCTGTCTTGGCAGTAAGAATAGCCGCCTTTATGGCTCTTAGCGCTCTCAAAGCCGCATCATCTTTACTTTTCATGGCTTCTTTTAGCCTTTCCATTACTTTTTTTTCTAACTCCATGATTATTTTTACTTATTGGGCAAAGATAAAAAAAAAGGTCTAATGAAGATGAATTTTTTGGAACCTAATTAGGAGTTTTTATTTTTTCCTCCGCTTCTTTTATTTTTTTATCAATTTCAAATGTAAAAAAATGATACAACATCACAAAATCAGAAGCTAAACTATAAAATGGATGCTTAAACGTAGCGGGTCGGTTTTTCTCAATTTTGAAATGTCCATACCACGCAAATCCATAGCCAAAAATAGGCATTAAGAATAAAAAAATGGGCTTACGAGAAACTAAAAACATTAGGAACAATACAATTACAAAAAGACTGCCAACATAATGAAACAATCTATTGAGCGGCTCTCTATGTTCCATAAGATAATATGGATAAAATTCTTCAAAGGAAGTGAATTTGTTCATCTTTTTTTTCGCAAAAATACGCATTTTTTTAAATTATTTCCAATTCATTCCAAAAATCTTATTTATCTTTGTGCTTTAGATGCAATTTCTATTAAAATCCGTTAACGTCTTAGACCCTCGCTCAACCTACTACAAGAAGGTTGTAGATATAGAATTTTCCAATGGGAAAATTACAAAAATTGATTCGCATATAGAACCCCAAGTAGATTTCAAGGTAATTGAAGGCAATGAATTGTGTATTGCTACAGGATTTATAGATATGAATGCGCAGAGCGGCGAGCCTCATTTTTCGGTTGCCGAAAATATGGCTTCATTAGAAAAATCTGCTGCAAAAGGAGGATTTACGCATGTTTGTCATTTTCCTCATGAGAATCATTTTATAGAAAATGAATCGGATGTGTTTTTCCTAAAAAGTAAAAATCAAGGTCTTGTAAAAGTTTTGCCTGTAGGAAGCATTACACAGAAAAAAAATCAAAAAAACATGGCAGAGCTATACGATATGTATGTATCGGGTGCGGTAGCTTTTACAAATGGAAACGATACGGGCATGGACTCGGATACACTTATCAATGCACTTAACTATTCCAAGTCTTTTGGAGGCAAAATGCTTATTCATGCCGAAAAAAATAGATTGACAAAAAATGGACAGGTAAATCAAGGCTTATATTCATTGATGACTGGGTTCAAGGGTATTCCAAAAGAAGCCGAACTTATCGCAATCAAAGAAGTAGTTGCTTTGGCTCAATATACTCAAACATACCCTACGCTTATAAATATTTCTACAGCAGAAAGTATTGATTATATTAGAGAAATAAAAAAGGAATATCCTATCAAATGTGGTGTATCTTCCATACATTTGGCATTGAATGATGAAAAAATTCTGGATTTTGATACAAATTATAAAATAAATCCTCCATTGAGAAGCGAAACAGACCGTTTAGCCTTGTGCAATGCGGTTTTGGATGGCACTATTGATTTTGTATATTCGCAGCACATTCCTTGGACGGTGGAAGAAAAACATTTAGAATTTGACCTTGCAGCTTTTGGAATTATCAATCTTCAGACCTCTTTTCTATTAGCGTTAAATCAATTGGGCAAAAAAGCTATTGACAAAATAATCTCTGTATTTTCTACAAATCCTGCGGAATATTTAGGATTGGAAATGGGAAGTATTGCCGTGGGAAATTCTGGGAGTTTTACGCTACTGGACTTAGGAGAAAAAACGTTGTTTTCTCTCCATGAAAATGCCTCAAAAAGCAAAAATAGTCCTTTTTGGAATCAGGAATTTGAAGGTAAAATCAAAGGGATAATCCAAGAAGAAAATGCATGTTTTTATATATAAATAACCCCTAAATAAAAGACTTATTATGAATCCAGTACTCCTTATTTCTCTTATTTTTGGCATTATTACGTTGATAAATAATTTTTTTCTGGCTACACAAGTTGAAAACAAATCGATTGGTTTTATTCTTGTATCGGGATTGTTGTTTTTTAATATTTATTTCTCCATTTTATTTACAAAAAAAGCGCATCAATACACCCTTACTTTCTCGCAAGGGTTCAAAGCGGCGGTTCAATCTGGAATCGTTCAAGCAATTTTTTATTTTTCTTCTATTGTATTAATTCAAAAATACGTTTCGCCCAATTACTTCCCCGACTTGTATAGTCTCAAGCAATATATATTGATATTAAACATAAATATCATCTTATTTTCGATTTTAAGTGCTATATTTGGGGCTGTTTTGACGAGTTTTTTAATGACCAAAAACCTTAAATAATGGATATATCGGTAGTAGTTCCTTTATACAATGAAGATGAAAGTTTGCCCGAATTGACGCAATGGATAGACCGTGTGATGCAAGCCAATGGATATTCCTACGAAGTATTGCTGATAGACGATGGGAGCAAGGATAAATCTTGGAGTGTGATTGAAAGTCTGTCTGCAGCCAATACCAACTTAAAAGGGGTGAAATTTCAGCGAAATTATGGCAAAAGTGCGGCACTTTATATAGGATTTGAGCGTGCTCAAGGCGATGTAGTGATCACAATGGATGCCGATTTGCAAGATAGTCCCGATGAAATTCCAGACCTTTATCGAATGATAAAAGAAGACGGATTTGACATAGTAAGTGGCTGGAAACAAAAAAGATACGACCCAATTTCTAAGACGATTCCCACAAAATTGTTCAACTGGGCCGCCCGAAAAATGAGTGGCATTTATCTTCATGATTTCAATTGCGGACTCAAAGCTTATAATTGCAAAGTGATTAAATCTATAGAGGTTTATGGGGAAATGCATCGTTATATTCCCATTTTAGCTAAATGGGCTGGATATACCAAAATTACCGAAAAAGTAGTACAACATCGTGCTCGAAAATATGGGGTAACTAAATTTGGATTAGAGCGATTTATCTTTGGCTTTTTGGATTTGATGTCAATCACCTTTGTTTCTCGTTTTTCCAAAAGTCCTATGCACTTTTTTGGAACGGTAGGATTTATGGCATTTAGCATTGGTTTTTTTATGGCTTTGATGCTGGGAATCAATAAATTGATAGCGGTTAATCAAGGCAATTTGGCGCCCTTGGTTACCAATAGTCCTTTTTTCTATATTGGCCTTACGATGATGGTTTTGGGAACGCAATTATTTTTGGCAGGCTTTTTGGGAGAATTGGTATCTCGCAGCGCTACAGATAGAAACAAATATTTGATAGACAAGGAAATATAAGATATTATGTCTTATAAAAAATTGCATTTTTTTGCTGTTTTTACGCTTATTTTTCTTTCTGTAATTTGGCATTATTCGGGACGAGGAATGTTTATGGATGGTATAATTTATGCTACCATTTCCCGAAATTTAGCGATAAATATTGGTGATTTTTTTGAACCCATCTATGTGGATTCCTTTGAGAGCAATCTTTCGCTGACCTATTTCATTCAATCATTCTTTTTCAGAGTTTTTGGCGATTATTTTTGGGTTGAAAAATTGCATAATGCTTTTTTTCTAGTTCTAAATATTGTTTTACTTCACAATATCTACAAAATCAAACACAAGTCATCTCCAATACCCATTCTTTTTTGGTGGCTTTCTCCTAGTATTCCTTGGATATTTACAAATAATTTGATGGAAATTACGGTTTCGTTTTTCTTTTTATTATCCCTTTTTTTCTATTTAAAGCATAAAGAAAATCATCAAAAAACCTACTATATTTTCTTTGTTTTAACTACCATTTTTGCTTCTTATAGCAAAGCCTTTGTTGGATTTTTTCCGTTAGTTTTTCCTTTTGTGCATTTTTTTATTTATAGAAAAATATCATTTCAAAAATTATTAATAAAATATTTGGTGCTTTTATCTTGTATTGGGTTTGTTTTTGGGCTACTATTTTGCTATGATCCTGCCTTGATTCAATGGAAAAAAATCATTGCATATCAGCTACATTCTAATGATTTAGTTTCAAATTCTTTTTGGCTCAGCAAATTGATTTTTATAAAAGAAATTCTCGTGAATTTTTGGCCTCAGCTATTCATTTTATGTCTGCTTTTTGTAATAAAAAGACGAAAAAAACTTGATATTGAAGTACATAAAGACGTTTCTTTTTTCTTTTTGCTATTTCTTTTGGCTATAATTCCTTTTTCTATTTTTAAGAAATTTTTTGGGTTTTATTTATCTATTGCCGCGCCTTTTTTAGCATTAGGAGTCGCATCGTATTTCTCTAATTTTGAAATCATTTTTGAGAAATTCTTAGTCCACAATTCTATCAAAAAACATATTTATAT
>JBIPPG010000130.1:0-6859 GCA_044368545.1 Chitinophagales bacterium
TATACTAAGGCTGTAATCTTAATATTTACAAAATAAAAAGTTAAAAAAATCATACCCCACAAATACTTCTTTGTACCCCATTTAATGTATGAAAAGAAAAATACAAATAATAAATAAATAGAACAGCTTATTTGATAATCAATTAAAGTAGCATGGTATGAATTTAAAAAAATAGGATTTAAGGAAATTAAAAAGGCTGAAATAATTGAGTTTTTATTACTAAATGTCAACTTTATTAAAAAAGTTTTAATAAATCCAAAAGTAATGATAGCCCATACAAAATTAATTATTTTTAAAATTTTAATATCTCCAATCATAGAATATAAATATCCTCCAAAAATCCATGCTGATTTTGCAAAATGATTGTAAACAATATCTAAAATATGGTTTTCAAGAAAATGATCATATACTGGATTCCACCCATTTGCTATTTTATACATAGCTTCTGTATGGTACATTTGCCCATCATACGAATAATCAAAAAAGAAAAAAGAAAACAATCCAAAACCCAATATAATAGATGCAACTTCAATAAAAAACCTAATTTTTTTAACAAAAAATATTGAAACACATATGTAAATCAAAGAAAGCATCCATGATAACTCCCTAGAAACTGGAATATGAATAAAACTTAATATAATAAATGAGGTATAGATAAATAATATCCATGACAATAAGAAAAAAGACAATTTTTCAAATTGAAATTTTATAAAGGGATGTAATATTTTTTGTAAAATCATTTTTTTATTTTATTTCGAACATAGTTAATCCAATTAAAAATTTACCCGTTCTTCTTCTATCACTAAAGGTCTCTTCTGCACCATAGTATGAATAGATCCAATATACTCTCCTAATATACCTATAAAGAATAATTGAACCGATGCAAAAAAGAAAATACCAATAACTGTAGGTGCATTACCCGCTGGATACTCATACCAAAAAACCAATTTCAAAATTAGATAAATAAATGATATAATAAGGCTGAATGCAGACATGCTAAAACCTAAAAATGTGGCTATACGCAATGGAATTTTGGAATGACTGGTAATCCCTAGCATACCAATATCATACAAAGTATAAAAATTATTTTTGGTAATTCCTCGCTTTCTCAGGGGTTGTTTAAAATGTACTATAGCTTTTTCAAACCCTACTTCACTAATTATACCCCTAAAATATGGATAAGGATCGTCGAATTGTTTAATAATATCTATAATTTTTTGATCAAACAATCCTGTTCCCGTAAAATTTTCGATTAACTTGGTATCCGATAATTTATCTACCATTTTATAGTAGAGCTTTCGAATATTATAAAACAGCCATGATTCTTCTGCCTGATTTTTCACTGCTATAGAAATCTTATAACCCGCTTCCCAATTTTGTATATGTTTTTCTATAAGCTCAGGAGGGTCTTGAAAATCAGAAGCCATAAGCATCACTGCGTCCCCTTTTGCAGCAAATAATCCATTAACAGGAGATTTAATATGTCCAAAATTCCTAGAATTTACAATTAATTTTACTTGTATATTATTCTTACAAATTTCTTTAACTTTTTCAACGGTATTGTCGGTAGAGGCATTATCTATTATAATATGCTCATAGTCATATTTATCACTAAACTTAGACATTTCCATTTGAATAGCCCCTATCAATAATCCAATATTTTCAGATTCATTATAGGTCGGAGTGACAATACTTATTAATTTTTTCATTACTAATTTTTACTACTTTCAACGTTTTATACAAGTTAATTTATACAAGATTACTTTAAGGTTTTACTATAGAAATATATAGTTTAATATATTTCTATGTTCCTTCTATTTCTATTGGTTCAGCAAATGGTTCCATTTCAGAAATTGGTCTTCCGAATGCAATTTTGGGGTAGACATTTGTTTTTAAATCTATTTTAACTTGAAGTAAAAATGGTTCTTCTTGAAATTCAAACATTTTAGACAACCCTTTTTCTATATCCTCTTCATTTTCAATAGAAAAAGATTTAATTCCGTATGCTAATGATATTTCTTCAAAATTTGGTGCATTATACCCCCATACTGTACTTTGATATCTACTGTCAAAATAACTATCTTGAAATTGACGAATCATCCCAAGTGATTGGTTATTTAAGATGATAATTTTTATTGGAATATTTAATCTTTTAATTGTTTGCAATTCTTGTATATTAAGTTGAAAACCTCCATCTCCGGAAATACTTACAACAACCTTTTTTGATGCAAAATAAGCTCCAATAGCTGCTGGTAAAGAATACCCCATTGCTCCCATACCCCCTGAAGTAATAAATCTTTGAAAAGTATTCAATCTTAAAGATTGAGCTACCCACATTTGATGACTTCCAACATCGGCAGTATAAATTCCTACATTTTTAGAGTCAACATGTTTAGATAATTTTTCAATAAATTTATTAGGATTAATTCCAATTATATTTTGTAATTCTGTTACATCCGACCATTTATTTTTCAAAATTGTAATATAATTTTTCCATTCTTGATTAATGAAAATTTTATCCGAAGGAATATTTTTTATAGCTCTTTCTAAAAAATTAGATGCATTGTCAACTACACTTATACAATTCGATAAACGATTATTGATTTCATTCTCATCTATATCAATATGATATATTTTTTTATTAGACATAAAACTATCAACATCTGCTCCAGTTTGCCTAATATCTAATCTACTTCCGAGTACAATTAATAAGTCTGATTCTCCAATTGAAATATTTGCCCAACGATTGCCATAAGTTCCAATCATTCCAACGTTTAATTCTTCCTCTTCATAATTATGAAATTTTCCTAATAAAGAATAAACTATCGGTATGTCTGTTTTCCTACTAAATTCAATTAATTTTTCTACAGAATTAGAAACTATAATGCCTCGACCAGATAATATTAAAGGTTTTTTAGTACTCTTTATATCTTTATAAAATTCTTTCCAAAATTCTTCTTCTAGTTCTGTATTTGAATTTACAGCAATGACTTCTTTAATATCTTCATTTAAAATATTCAATTCTTGTGACTGAATATTCATTGGTATATCAATTAATACTGGACCAGGTCTACCAGAAATGGCAATCTCAAATGATTTAGATAAGATATCTATTACTTCGTCTGCAGATTTTATTTGAAAACATGCTTTTGAGATTGGTTGAGCCATTGACACAATATCTGTCTCTTGAAAACCTAGTTGACGAATTTTCCTGTCTCCTTTTTGTTCTTTTTGATTTACTTGACCTGTTATAAATATAGCAGGAACCGAATCAAAAAAGCAACTTCCAATACCTGTAAGTAAATTTGTTGCACCTGGCCCACTTGTTGCAAAAGCAACGGAAATACCATTGTTTTTCGACCTGGCATATCCATCAACTGCAAAAGCTGCACCTTGTTCATGGTGCATGGTTATTATTTCTATTTTTTTCTCTATGGAAATTGCATCTAATAAATTTGTTATCATTCCTCCTGATAATTCAAATACATGAGTAACATTATTTTTATAAAGAAATTTTGCAATTATATTTGATACTTTCATTTTTATATTTCTAATTTATTTTTTTGATTTAATGTTATAATGCATTTCAATCGCTCTATACTAGGCACATAATTATTACCCGCATTATATCCTTTTTGAGGCTCGTTTAAAATCACGACTTCAGCATTTCCATTATTTTTAGCAATTTCACCTGCCCATTCTTTTAGGCTTTTACCTTCATCAGATCCTATATTAAATATATAATCTTTGTCCAATTCTACATATAACAAATCCATTAATGATTTAGCCAACTCTGTTGAATGCATATAAGAGCGCCTAGATTTGCCATCTGAACGAATGACAATTTTATGATTTTGTTTTGCTTGTTTCATAAAATCATATATCGCAAAATGTTTATCTGTAGGGAAATAATCACCATAAAATGCAAATCCTCTTGCAATAATTATGGGCAATTGATGTCTCTCTCTATATATAGAACACATCATCTCTGCTGTTCTTTTTGATTGTGCATAAGCATTTAACGGATTATTAAAATCGACATCAAAACGATCATCCTCAGAAACTCTGTCTATTGAATTAGGAATAGCACCATATACAGCACCACTACTAGCAAACAAAAATGATTTTAGATTTTTTTGTTGCTTTGCAATTTTTAAAATATTTCGAGTTCCATTTAATATAACATCCATCATCTCTTCTGGATGATTATCATTTAGATCATTACTTGCATCTGTAGCCAAATGCATTATGTAATCAATATCAGTATCATGGTATTCAAATGTTCTAACATCTGATGTATAAAATTTAATATTTGGATGTTTGAACTCTGGATATTGAGTCAAAAAATCAAGAGGCTGATTCCTAGTCAAAACCATAATCTCTGAAAAATTAGAACATAATGATTCATTGGTAATAATATATTTCATTACATTTTTACCAAAAAAACCTGTTCCTCCAGTGATTAGTAACTTAGACATAGACTAGGCATTATTTTTTATAAATCCATCAATTACATCCGCTATATAGTCATAATGAGTTGCATTTAAACCTGGCCATACACCTAACCAAAAACTACGATTCATGATAATGTCCGTATTTTTCAAATCGCCCACAATTCTTTTATTGATTCCTGTATAAGCAGGCTGTTTAATCAAATTACCTGCAAAAAACAATCGTGTTCCAATTTTGTTTTTCTCTAGATACTCCACTAATTTATTTCGATCAATTGGACTACCATCTCTAACGGTTAACATATTGCCAAACCAGCTTGGCTGGCTATTTGGCGTAGCTTCATGTAGGATAAAATGTTCCTCAAATCGTTTCATTCTTTCATTTAATAGCGCATGATTTTCTATTCTTTTAGCGACAAAAGAATCTGCTTTTTTCAACTGACTTACTCCAATAGCGGCTTGCATATCGGTTACTTTCAAATTAAATCCAATATGAGAATAGGTATATTTATGATCATAACCAAAAGGCAAATCACCTAATTGCCATTCATACCTTTTTCTACAAGTATTGTCGCATCCTGTTTCACAATAACAATCCCTTCCCCAATCTCTAAAACTTTTTGCAGGCATAAATAATTTAACATTATTCACCAATACTGCACCTCCTTCACCCATAGTAATGTGGTGTGCTGGATAAAATGAAACCGTAGCCAAATCACCAAAAGTACCTGTTTTTTTACCTTTGTAAGTTGCACCCAATGAATCACAATCATCCTCAATTACCCATAAATTATTTTTTTTGGCAAATTCCATAACGGCATCCAAATTAAATGGGTTGCCCAAAGCATGTGCTATCATGATAGCTTTGGTTTTTGGAGAATAAGCTTCTTCTAATTTGGTAACATCAATATTATAAGTAGGAATATCTACATCTACAAATACGGGGATACATCCGTATTGAATCATAGGATTTACGGTAGTAGGAAATCCTGCTGCAACGGTAATAATTTCATCTCCGGGCTTTACTTGTCTTTCTCCTAATTTTGGAGAAGTCAATGCGTAAAAAGCTACTAAATTGGCAGAGGATCCAGAATTGACCAATAAAGAAGATTTTGAGCCAAAATAGCTTGCAAATTCTTTTTCAAATTCAAGTCCAAAACGCCCCGTTGTGAGCCAACCATCTAAACTTGCATCTACACTATACAACAAGTCATTAGCATCTAATACTTTGCCTGTTACAGGAATATAATCCGTACCTGCATTAATTGTTTGTTGAACTTTAGCGTGTGCTATTTTTCTTAATTCTTCTAAAAGAGTGCCGTCAAAATTTTTAAACATAACTTAATTATTGAATATACTGATTTAATTGTTCCTCTGTTATGATTTGATTGGAAAGATAAAATTCTTTATACCATTCTATTGTTTTTTGAATAGAAACTTCATTTGTCCATTTTGGAGCCCAGACCAACTTAGTTTTTGCTTTATCAATATTCAAGCTCAATAATCCTGCTTCATGAAAATGTACATTGGTCGTATCTACTTCATAATCAATTTCATCCCAAATATTTTTAGCTATTTCTAAAACTTCACCGACTGTTAATACTTCATTATCTTCGGGGCCAAAATTCCAACCATCCGCAAATTCCTTTTCGCCATTTAATAAACGTTCTCCAAGCATCAAATAGCCCGAAATAGGTTCCAAAACATGCTGCCATGGTCTAGTAGCATTTGGATAACGGATACTCGTTTTTTCACCTTTAATAGCACTTTTTATTATATCTGGAATCAATCGATCGATACTCCAATCTCCCCCTCCAATAACATTTCCTGCTCGAGCCGAAGCTAATAAAATTTGATGTTTTTTACTATAATCATTCAAATTAAAAAATGAATTCCGATAGGAACTAACGGCCAATTCGGCACATCCTTTGGAGCTACTATATGGATCAAAACCTCCCATTCGATCCGTTTCAACATATCCTATATTTTGTTCTACATTTTCATAGCATTTATCTGTTGTCACTACAACAATCGCTTTTACCGAATTACAAAACCTAGCTGCTTCCATTACATTTACCGTTCCCATTACGTTGGTAGAATAGGTTTCTATAGGATTTTGATACGAATATCGTACCAATGGCTGAGCAGCTAAATGAAAAACAATATCGGGTTTGATTTCAATCATAGCTTTGGAGAGTGTTTCAAGATCTCTAACATCTTCGAAATATGATTTATAATCAGAATTTAACAATGAAAAATGATTTGATTCTGTGTTTGGAGGCAAAGCGTATCCAACAACCTCAGCGCCTAATTTTTGAAGCCAATATACCATCCATGAGCCTTTGAAGCCCGTGTTTCCAGTTAAAAAAATCCTTTTTCCTTTATATGATTCAAACATATTCTTTAAT
>JBIPPG010000131.1:0-6837 GCA_044368545.1 Chitinophagales bacterium
GGCTTTGATAATTATCAAAATCCCTAGTACTCATCAGTCCCATTTGGTGCAGATTGGGTGCAAAAATATACGCATCTTCATAGATGGTTCGGTCTTGAATCACTGTTTTAGCACCATTTCTAAGTTTTACCAGCTGCTGAAAACGGCTGTTGAGAAAATAGATTTGAAGATTGAAGCTCCAGCGATGCATATCTTCATAAAAATCGCTCAAATAAGGATTGTTTTCTACACTTTCATACTCAGGTTCCCAACCATAATGCTTTGACAATAATTCGGTAAGTGTGGTTTTTCCAGCACCTATATTTCCTGCAATGGCTATGTGTTTCAACTCTAACTTTGACATATCTCTTTAGTATAAATTTTTAATGGTTTGTGAGGTCAGCCCCATCGATTCTCTTATCTCTTCAATGGTTTTTTGTGCATTTACATTTGCTTTTCTAGCACCTTCTTTAGCTATTTCGTATACCATTTTTGGATTATTGATATAATATTCAATTTTTTCTCTAATTGGCGCTAATTTTACTACGGCATCCGCTGCTATTTTTGATTTCAAATCGCCGTAGCGTATGCTGGCATTGGCATAGTCCGCTTTGAACGGATTGATATCCGCTTCTTCCGAGAACAATTCCATTATTTTGAACAAATTGGTCAATTCTTCCGACAGAGGCATATTTTTCTCTGTTGGACCAGTATCGGTTTTGGCTCGCTTGATTTTTTTGGTAATTATCTCATCCGAATCCATAAGCATTATCGCCGAATTTTCATCATCGGATTTGCTCATTTTTCCTTTTCCCGAAAGCGAAGGTATCGTTATCAAATTATCAGTATAGGTAAAAGCAAAAGCCTCTTTGAAAATTTCTCTATTGTAATAATGATTGAATCGATTGCCAAATGTACGTGTCATTTCTACATGCTGCGCTTGATCTTTGCCCACAGGCACTTTGGTTCCTTTATGGATAAGAATATCCGCCGCCATCAATACGGGATAAGTAAGCAATCCTGCATTGACGTTATTGGGATGTTTTTGAATTTTTTCCTTAAATGTAGCAGTACGCTCTAGTTCGCCCAAATATGCAAACATATTGAGATACAAATACAACTCGCTGATAGCGGGTACATCGGATTGAAAATAAATAGTAGCCCTCTCTGGATCTAGTCCACAACCTAAATAAGTACAAAGCGTAATAAAATTATTTTTTCTAAGCTCTTCGGGGTTTGCATGCGTAGTCAAGGAATGCCAATCGGCAATAAAGAAGTACATAGGATTATCTATTTGATTAGATAAATCTACAAAATTTTTAACCGCACCATAGTAATTGCCTATGTGCATACTACCTGTACTCCTAGCTCCTGCTACGAATACATCCTCTTTTGAAATCTTATTTGAAAACGCTGTCATATTATAAAAGAGCAAATATATTATTTTTATATTCGATTTCGTTTATTTTTTTTGAGATTTGCACTTTATTAAAATATCCACATGATACGATTTGAAGATTTAGGAGTCATTACTTATGAAGAAGCCGAAAAAATACAATTAACTACATTTGAAAAAGCCTTGGACAATGTAAGCAAGTCCATTGAAAATGAACATACTATTTTTATTTTGGAACATCAACCGGTGTATACTTTGGGGAAAAATGGCAAGGAAGAACATATACTCCCCATTGCACGAACTTCGGGGGCTACTTTTCATAGAATCAGTCGTGGTGGCGATATTACGTTTCACGGTCCTGGACAAATTGTAGCATATCCCATTTTGGACTTAAGAAAATTGGGAATAGGAATAGCACAATATGTAGCTACACTCGAAAAAATAGGACAAGAAATTTGTTCCCATTATGGAATAGAAACCACCACCATTCCTTCTGAAAATGGCGTATGGATAGACGCCGATAATCATAAAGCCAGAAAAATAATGGCTATAGGAATCAAAGCCAGCCGATACATTACGATGCACGGATTGGCATTTAATGTCAATACCGACTTGCGCTTTTTTGAGTATATAATTCCATGTGGCATAGTAGGCAAAGGAGTTACTAGCCTCGAGAAAGAATTGGGGCATCCTGTATATATTCAAGAAGTCAAGAATCTTTTTCAAACATTATTTTCAAAATATTTTAAATCATAACATTATGTATTTCAAAAAAACGTTTATTTTAATTTGTTTCATTTTTCTTTCGGGTTCTATTTTTTCTCAAAATTCTATGGAAAAATGCCTAAGAACGGCTCCTTTTGGCGATATAAAAATATGCCTGCCTGCCATAGAAGGAATGACCGAATGCTACCTTAATGCTATTATTAACCAACGTGCCAATCAATTTAACTTTGAAGGCAACTCTATCCTTGCCTATTATATTCCCAATGAAGCCTACAAAGAAGTAGAGACTATGGAAGTGAGTGCTTATAAAGATTATTTTCAGATATACGTAACCAATTCGCTCAAAGACAAAATGGCAACAAAAACCGATTTGAAAGAAATGTCTGGTATTATCAAAAGTACTTTTACCAATGAACTATGGGAAACCGCTAAGGAAAAAATTGAAAGTAAACACGGCATCGAAGTAGGCAAGCCTATAATCATTGAAGATTTCAAAATCAGTGATGAAGCTTATGGATTTCTAATGCTTACAAAATATAGTACAGGCACAGACGAAATGATAATGATGATGATAATGGATATGATATTGATAGACAATAGAATGGTATGGGTAGCTTATTATCAAAAATATACAAGCGATGCACTTTTTAAACCTGCAAAGGAAAAAAACAATCTAATCATCTCAAAAATCATTCATTCAAATAAATAATCAAATGTACAAGTTCAATTTTATCTTTTTATGTTTAGTTGGGATTTTAACGTTTGTGGCATGCACCAACTCAATTAAAACCCAAAAGCAAGACATTGAAAAAACTATCAAAACGCTCTATAGCAAAGAATTGGACTATAGAGAAATAGATACTACGCTAATTTCACCTACTTTGATTACGCTTTTTGAAAAAGGAAATCAAAAAGAAATGGCAAGTGCCGAATCCATCAAAAACAGCGACCATCCTACAGATAAACCTGACATTATAGAAGGTGATATTTTCTCTAGCTTGTATGAAGGCGTTACGGATGTAAAAATCAAAGATATTGTAATAGCAGATAATGAAGCAAGAGTCCTTGTAATTTTCTCAAACAAACATTATAACCTAACTTGGGAAGAAGAATTGCTAATGATTAAAACCAACTCTTGGAGACTAGATAATATTATTTATAATGCTAAAAACAACGCTGGAAGCCATAAAGATCTTCAAGAATTGATGAAGAAGCATATAAACAACACCCTTTAAAAATAACAATATGAAAAAAACAATTGTAATATTTTGCCTTATGATAGGCACGCTTCACCTGTCTTCACAAGAAAAAAAGACTCTTTGGATAGCTCCCACCACTCAAAAATGTGTAGGCGAAATTGAAAAAGAATGTATGCAAATAAAAAGAAGTAAAAATCAGACTAATTGGGAACTTTTTTATGATAATATTGAAGGATTTACATATAAAAAGGGGTTCGAATACCAAGTTGTAATATTGGAAACAAAAGTGAAAAATCCGCCTGCAGATGCTTCTAGCATTAAATATAAACTTATAAAAATTATTTCTAAAAAAAAGTCCAACGCTGTTAAATAAACCTAAATGTTTTTTATTTTAGATTTCTTGTTCTATTTTTGATTTTTATAAAAATAATTAAGTTAATGAAAAAATCAAACACTCTTTTTACCGCTATTTTAATAGCATTTTTAGCATCATTGAGTATCAATATGGATGCACAAAAAAAATCATTAAAAACGAAACAAGTAAATAATCAAAAAATGGAAAAAATAGATGTAAGTATGTTTCCTGCTGCAAAACCTGGTTTCAAACGCAGTATGATTCAAGTACCCGCACAAGGAGATGATATGAATTTCAAAATTGAGTTTTTTGTAGGAAAAGATATGGAAGTTGATTGCAATCATCATTCTATGATGGGAAAAATCGAAGAGAAAGATTTGCAAGGCTGGGGATATAATTACTATGAAGTAGATTCCAAAGATGAAACGATGTCTACTTTGATGGCTTGTCTTGATGGTAAAAAAACTAAAAAATTTGTAACAACACCTTCTGTCTTGACACGCTACAATAGTAGATTGCCTATAGTAATTTATCATCCCGAAAATTTAGAAGTACGCTATAGAATTTGGAGTGCCGATTCTAATATAAAAAAAGCAACAAATTAACATAATGAAGCCCAGTTTTTTAAAAAAAATGGGCTTTAAATTTTATTTTTCTCTTCTAACAAATAGATAGGTAGTAAAGCCGAAAGAACACCTAGAAAACTCCCAAAAAGCACATCTTCTTTGAAATGTGCCAACAAATAAATTCTTGAAATCCCCACCAAAATTGCCAAGATTATTAAAATTGAACTTATCGTTTTGCTAGTTCTATAAAAAAGAATCAACCAAAACGCTACAAAAAAAGCGGTAGTCGTATGCCCCGATGGAAAACTATGATGATACAATTTAGGTGTATGTTCTATTAATTGCAACTGATTTTCATTGAAAAAAGACAATGGTCTAGGCATATTAAATATCTTTTTTAATGTTTGGCTCAAAATTAATTGAGTAAAAAATCCAATCGCAAAAAATCTAAAATTAGTTCGGTTTTTCACTAACAAATACAATGCAATAGCTGCTATAAAAAACCATTCGCCAAAATGGGTTATTTGCCTAAAAAAAAGAGATAAGGATTCGTTTGTATTGTGATTGAGCCATAAAACTTCTTCTCCTTTTGGTACTAATAATATTGAAACAAATACACTTACAAAAAATAAGCCATAACAGGTAAATACAAACTTATAATCCGTTAGAATTTTTTTCATTTATTTTTTTTTTGAAATCGTTTTTTCAAATTATTAAAAAACAAATTATAACTTTCAATATTCAATAAATTACTGTCATTCTTAGCCTTTATTGTTAAAAAAAAGCCCAAAGCCATGAAAAAAACGGTAGGTGTCCACATTACTATTACGGGTTCAATTTTCCCTATTTCACTTACTTTTTTTGCAATCAAATTGCTAAAATAAAATAGAATAAAAAGTATAACCGAAAACAACATGGGCCAGCCCAATCCCCCTTTTTTGATAATAGCTCCAAGGGGTGCTCCTACAAAGAATAGAATCAAACATGATAGTGCAAACGTATATTTAAAATGCCATTCTATTGAATACAAGTTCTTTAAACTTTTGATATATTCATAATCCGAGTTATGTAAAAAAAGCATATTTTTCACATTTCGAGCTTTTAGCGATGTAGTAAAACTCATCATTTTCTTTTCATCAGGCGTCAATCGAGATAGGCTGTCTTTGAAATTAATATATTTTGGAGTACTCATTGACTGTGCGATATATGTCCCAGCATTCAAATTTTTGACAAAAACACCTTTCTTACTTTTCATTTGTTTTTGGAAAGAATCTATATATACATTCAATTCGGAAACGGGCAACATAAATCGTTTGTCGTCCCCTCCTTTACCAAAATTATCGGAGAGTTTGAATTGTTTCAAGTCAAATCGTTTTTCCCAGCTACTAAATTTGGTTTGATAAAAAGGATACTTAGGATTGTCTAGACTGCTAGAAGCATCTTCTTTTATCAATACGCCACTGTCTAAACGCATAATAAGCACCATACCATCTTCGCTCTGCGACAAATATCCTCTTTTTGCAAGCAAAATGTTTTCATTTCCCTTTCCCGATGTATGATCATAGATTCTCAAATCATTCAAAATACCTTTTTCTTCATCTTTGGATTCGGCGCGAATTGTAATTCCCGAAATGCCATTGTAAAACGTTTTGGGTTTTATGAGCAATGCAGGTTTTAGATTTCGCACTTCTGCCAACATAGATTTGGCTATAATATCCACTTTAGTAAGGACAAAATTGGCAAAATAAAACGCAAAAATGGAGATAAATGCACTAAAAATGATCAAACTTTTGAAAAATCGAAACAATGAAATCCCCGAAGCTTTGGCAGCCGTAAGTTCAAAATGCTCTCCAAAATTTCCCATAGACATAATACTACTCAGCAATATAGCCAGTGGCAACGCCATAGGAATGGTAGTAAGTGCTGTAAAATAAATTAATTTGAAAATAACAATATAATCCAGACCTTTTCCTATCATATCGTCGATGTATTTCCACAAAAACTGCATCAATAATACAAACCAAGAGATTAAAAATGTAAGCAAAAAAGGTCCTATGTAACTTTTTATTACATAGTAATCAATTTTTCGAAATCTAAAAAAATCTATAACCTTATTCAATGGAATATGAAATAATTATGTAAGAACGAAGATCGTGATAGAAAATTATACCAACATATTCACTGGATTTTCCAAAAATGCTTTCACATCTTTCAAAAATCCTGCACCAACCGCCCCATCTACTACTCTATGATCGCAGCTCAATGTCAATTTCATAACAGAACTGGCTACAAAATTTCCATTTTTTACTGCTACAATATCTTTCATAGCACCTACTGCCATAATACAAGCATCAGGTGGATTGATAATGGCAGTAAATTCTTCAATACCCATCATTCCCAAATTTGAAATAGAGAATGTATTCCCTTTCATATCATCAGGCATCACTTGTTTATTCTTAGCTTTTTCGGCATACATTTTGCTACTAGCCGCTATTTGAGATAGGCTGAGCATATCGGCACTCCGAATCACAGGTACTACAAGACCATCTGGCACTGCTACAGCCATACCTACATTCACATGATGATTGATTCTAATTTTATCGCCAAGCCAAGAAG
>JBIPPG010000132.1:0-6815 GCA_044368545.1 Chitinophagales bacterium
TGCATACCCACCATTTTTGCGGTAAACTTCATAAGTATTGATTCCTTCAATGTGTGCGTTTTTTAATAACAGTTTGCGAGACATATATTTGATCTTATAAATTATTTAAAACTAATGTTTCTGCTTTATGAAATAGATATTTTGTTTAACTATATTTAAAGCATTATGCTTGCAAATTTAGGATAAAAACATCAAATTCATCCAAAAAAAAAGTACATGCCTAAAATCATTGTTGTATTTTTGCTTATTCAATTATTCAAAGGCGAAAAATCGCTTTTTGGGATAGATTTAATGAACTAAAAAAAGTAAATTGGATGTCTGAAATCATTCATAAACAAAAAATTAATTTTTTGATTGAGCGTATGGCGTATCAATTAGCGGAAGAATATATCGCCCATCAATCTCTTGAAATTGTAGGAATGGAGAAAAGTGGTTATATTTTAGCGAGCGAAATTTTTAAGCATTTACAACGCATAGCTCCGTCTATTCAAGTGACGCTTTCCGATATAAAAATTGATAAAAATAGTCCCGAGTCTTCGCCAATTCAAATGACCCAAAACATAGAATATTATCAAAATAAAAATATTGTATTGGTAGATGATGTCATCAATTCGGGACGAACACTTTTTTATGCTCTTAAACCTTTTTTGCATCTGAAAATCAATCAATTGCAAACGCTTGTGCTGATTGAACGCAAATATAAAAAATATCCTATTTCGGCAGATTATGTAGGTGTTTCTTTAAATACTACGTTTCTTGAGCATATAGAAGTAGTAGTAGAACAAGATGAAATTCAATCTGTTAGATTAAATTAAATATAAAAATTATTCTCAAATGGAATTATACGAAAAAATACAAGAATGCGTAGCGTTTATTCGCTCAAAATATACCGAAACCATTCATTTTGCAGTCGTTTTAGGTTCTGGATTATCCAATTTTGAAAAAGAAATTGAAGTGATTCAATCTTTTGAATATAAAGATTTGCCGCATTTCCCTTTATCAACGGTGAAAGGGCATTCGGGCAAATTAATTATTGGCAAAATAAATGGAAAAACGATTATTTGTCAAAGTGGACGTTTTCATTATTATGAAGGGTATTCGCCGCTACAAGTTACGTTTCCTATTCGTGTGTTTAAATTTTTGGGTATAGAAAAATTAATTGTAACTAATGCGGCAGGTGGACTCAACCCGAATCAAGAAGTTGGCGATATTGTTATTATTCGCGATCATATCAATATGCAACCCGAACATCCTTTGCGTGGCCCAAATGACGAGCGAATTGGCCCTCGATTTCCCGATATGATGTTTCCCTATCATTTAGATTGGGTAGAAAAAGCCGTTGAATATGGAAAATCAAAGCAATATAGAGTGGAAAGTGGGGTATATGTAGGAGTTCAAGGACCCACTTTTGAAACACCATCTGAATATCAGTTTTATAATAGAATAGGGGGCGATGCCGTAGGCATGAGTACTGTGCCCGAAGTTATTGTAGCCAATCACATGAAAATGAAGGTTTTTGGGGCTTCTATTATTGCGGATTGTGGTTTTCCTTTTGACAAAATGAAAGAAATTAGCCATGATGAAGTTTTGGAGAAATCTGCCGAAGCTGAGCCAAAAGTTACCGATATTGTTAAGTTTATTATTGCTAATAATTAATGCTTACAAAGTCGTTTTCATATTCTTTAATTTTAGTTTTGTCTTTTGCTTTTGGCAATAAGAATCTATATTCACAGCTAAAACTGAAAAAAGATAGTTCAAATCTTGTGCCATTTGAAAGTTCAAAATATTATAGCACCGCTATAGATAAGCCTTTTTCAAATTCACAATCCATTGAAAATAATCATTATATCAATCCTTTTCAAGGGACACTCAACGAATCCTTGCTTTTGGGAACTGTAGGGAGTCAATTGATGCCAATAGCCTATCGAAATGATTTTAGAAAAAGTGTTTTCGCTGGACTATCTGCGTTGGAGGATTATAAATATCATGCATCATCTATTCCTTATTTTATAGCAAATAAACCATTGAGTGAACTTGATTTTACGTTTTTTGGATACGGAACAGAATGCTTCAAAGGTTTGCTCAGTCAAAATTTAAGCAAAAAGACTACCATCGGAGTAGGGATAAAGAAGCAAAACAACAAAGGTTTTTATCAAAATAATCCAGTGGCTCAAAATAATATTTACTTCAATATCGTCAATCAATCAAAAAGGCTTCGTACCAATCTTGAATTTTATTATAATGATGCTACAATAAAAGAAAATGGAGGCTATCAGCAAGATATTATCAATATTTATACCCCATCCAATTGGTCTTTTCAAGAAATAAATCTTGGCAATGCCATTAATAAACAAAAAGATTATAAAATAAGCCTTCGAAACCGTTTGCTAATAGCCAATGCTCCTGAAATTAAGGATTCTATAGCAAAGCTAAAAAGCCTTCTCAAGCCCATCTATTCAAGTTTTTATTTAGAAAATGAATTGAGCTATTCAAAAGAAATTCTTTCTTTTAGAGATGAAAAAGCTACCAAAGCATATTATGGGAACTATATGCCCATTGATTCGCTTACTGTTTTGGAAACATATTATAGAAATAACAAAATTTCTAATCAATTTAGTTTGAATTACAATTTTTTTAAAGGGGAAAAAGAATATGTGCGTATTCAATCCTATCTTCAAACTGAATGGAATAGCATAGACCGTGGAGCAAATGAGTTAACATCACAAAATGACAAATTCTTGACCACAGCGCTGGGTGGGTCTGCCAATTTTAACTTTCCGCTGGGCATTTCATTGAATAATTCAATTTATAAACCCTTTACGGGATATACAAAAAATGATTTTTTTATAGAATCGGAATTGTCGAAAAATGTATTGGATGCTAGAATTTCGTTTAAAGGAAGTTTTGCTTCACAACGTCCTGGTTATTTTTACAATTATATGTATACCAATAATTTGGTTGCAAATTATGATTTTCAAAATCAAAAAACATTGAGTTTTTCGGGTGCCATTTCTAGCGAAAAATGGAAAGGCAAGGTAGAAGCACAGTATTTTAATATAACCAACTTTTTGTATTATGATGAAAATGCGTTACCAATCCAAGAAAATAATGCTATTTTTCAGCTGAAAATGGAAAAAGAATTAAGTTACAAATCATTATATACCAATCATTTGCTGATTTATCAAAATAGTTTTTATCAAAAATTATGGTATAAAGCTACTTTTGCGCTCAAAAACAGTGCGTTTAAGAAAAATCTCAACTATTTTATTGGTACAAATATTACGTTAAATACGAATTACAACGTATTTGAATACAATCCGCTACTGATGCAATCAGTGAATCTTAAAAATCCCACCAAAAATGATTTTTTCCCTATTGTAGATTTGTTTGCTACACTTAAAATATCGAGCGCTTTGTTGAGTTTTACATACGAAAATCTTTTGACTTCCCTTACCAATAAAGGCTTTTATAATGCTACTTATTATCCTATATCACCTTCAGCGTTTTATTTGCGCTTGAATTGGCGGTTTTTGGAGTAATAAAAAAAGCCCCAATATTGGAGCTTTTCTATAGTTGAATTTAAAATTATGTCTTAATCTAAATTTTCTTTTAAATCAGCATCAGGAGCATTTTTAGCTACAGATGCAATGCCATTTTCCATAGATGCCTTAGATTCGTACATTTCGCTCGTCCCAATAATTTGTCCGTTGGTAGCTTTTAGATTGAAATAAAATTTTCCATTTTTGCTTTCCAATCGGTCAAAACGAGCATCTTCTTGTGAATTTTTCTTTACACTTTCTACGCCATTTAAGCAAGCGGCTTTGGTTGTATAGCCTTCGCTAGCCAATATTTCTTGTCCATTTCCTGCTTTCAATCGAAATTGGAATTCTCCGTTGGTTCTTTTTGATATTACAAATGTACCCATTTTTAATGATTTTTTTTAGTTAAATAATAATACAAATATACCAAACAAATTTGATGCCAAAAGTTAAAAATTATTTAAAGTTGGAAAGAATATCTATCGCACTTTCTGCAATAATACTTCCAGGCCCAAAAATATGTTTTACACCTACTTTGTACAAATCTTCATAGTCTTTTTGTGGGATTACACCTCCTGCAATGATAATGATATCGTCTTTTTCGTAATTTTTCAACTCTTGAATTAACTGAGCAATCAGCGATTTGTGTCCACCTGCAAGAGAGGATATACCTAAGAAATGTACATCGTTTTCAATAGCCTGCTTGGCTACTTCGGCAGGTGTTTGAAACAATGGGCTAATGTCCACATCAAAACCTAAATCGGCAAATGCGGTAGCAATCACTTTTGCACCTCTATCGTGTCCATCTTGTCCCATTTTTGCAACCATTATTCTTGGTCGTCTCCCGTGTTTTTCTGCAAATTCATTGCTCAAAGCAAGAGCTTTTTTGTATAAATCGTTATCCTGCATTTCTTTATTAAATACGCCTGTTACCAATCTATTGGTAGCTGTATATCTACCAAAAACGTCTTCCATAGCCATAGAAATTTCACCTAATGTAGCTCTGTTTCGGGCTGCTTCTACTGCATATTCCAATAAGTTCTCATTTGAATTGCTAGCAGCAGATTTTATTTTGGCTAATGATTCTTTAACTTTCTCTTCATTTCGTGTAGATTTAATTTGATTCAAGCGTGCTTTTTGGGCTTCCAAAACTTCAAAATTATTGATTGAAAGTACATCAATATCCGAAATTTCATCTGTCAAAAATTTATTGATACCTACAATAGTATCTACGCCACTATCGATTTTTGCTTGTTTTTTGGCAGCACTTTCCTCAATTCTCATTTTAGGAATTCCATTTTCTATAGCAGCAGTCATTCCCCCATATTGTTCTATTTCCTCCATCAGCGTCTTTGCTTTTGAAATTAATTGTTGGGTAAGACTTTCCACATAATAGCTACCTGCCCAAGGGTCAATTGCTTTAGTGATATCTATATTTTTTTGTAAATGAATCTGTGTTTCACGAGCAATCGCTGCCGAAAAATCGGTAGGTAATGCAATGGCTTCATCCAAGGCATTGGTATGCAAACTCTGTGTACCTCCAAATGCCGCAGAAAGTGCTTCGATACAGGTACGAGCTACGTTATTAAAAGGATCTTGCTCCGTAAGACTCCAGCCACTGGTTTGACAATGTGCTCGGAGTGCAAGTGATTTTGGATTTTTTGGATTAAATTTATTTACAATCTCTGCCCAAA
Source organism: Chitinophagales bacterium (assembly GCA_044368545.1). Classification (GTDB taxonomy): domain Bacteria; phylum Bacteroidota; class Bacteroidia; order Chitinophagales; family JADJOU01; genus CHPMRC01. Next base: position 5,234 of record JBIPPG010000132.1, read on the forward strand.
GTACACGTCCAGCGCGCATTTTTGCTATTTCCATAAAATGATTCATACCTATACCCCAGAAAAAAGAAAGTCTAGGTGCAAAATCATCAATATCCAAGCCCGCGTCAATACCTGTTTTGAGATATTCGAGTCCATCGGCAAGTGTGTAGGCGAGTTCTATATCGGCGCTACCTCCTGCTTCTTGAATATGATACCCCGAAATACTAATAGAATTAAACTTCGGCATATTTTTGGACGTATATTGAAATATATCTCCAATAATTCGCATTGAAGGTTTTGGTGGATAGATATAAGTATTACGCACCATAAATTCCTTCAAAATGTCATTTTGAATGGTTCCCGTTAATTTTTCGGGTGCTACGCCTTGTTCTTCAGCGGCTACAATATAAAATGCCATAATAGGAATAACAGCACCATTCATAGTCATCGAAACCGACATTTGATCCAAAGGAATTTGGTCAAATAATATTTTCATATCTTCAACTGAATCAATGGCAACTCCCGCCATACCTACATCGCCTAAAACTCTTGGGTGATCGCTATCATAGCCACGATGTGTAGCTAGGTCAAAAGCTACCGAAAGTCCTTTTTGTCCGGCGGCAAGATTTTTTCTATAAAATTCGTTGGATTTTTCAGCTGTAGAAAATCCTGCGTATTGACGAATAGTCCACGGTTGCTGAATATACATACTAGAATAAGGCCCTCTAAGAAAGGGTGCAAAACCAGCCCCAAAACCTATATGAGAAGCTTCTTTTATATCATTTGCGTCAAAAATATTTTTGGCATCGATGCCTTCTACAAATTTGGTTTTAACTACACAGTCTTTCTGAGGAGATGATTGATACAACGCTTCAAAGGCAAAATCCTTAATCTTCATGTTTAAAAAAATTTTAATGAGGCAAATGTATAAAAAAATGTTGAGATATGGGCGTAAAAAAAGCGATATCAAATGATATCGCTTAGTATTTTTGTATTGTATTGAAATTTGTAATTATTCTACTACATTTCCTTTTACAACAATTATTTTAGAAGCGTTTGCAGGGTCATTGCTCAATACAGTTACTTGTTTGTTGATTGGACCTGGTCTATTTGTATCGTATTTGATAGAAATTTTTGCAGATTTTCCTGGCATAATAGGCTCACGAGGACAAGTAGGAACAGTACATCCACAAGATCCATTACAGCTTGTCAATAATAACGGCTGAGAACCTTTATTTACAACTTCTACTTCTTTGGTACCTTCAGCACCTTTTTTAATTTCACCATAATCTACTATATCAGATGATAAGAAGATTGAAGGATCTTTTGAAATAGGAGCTACAACAGCAGCAGCAGCTTCTTTCTTTGCTACAGCTTTTTTTGCTTTTTTCTGAGCTTGAGCGTTAATTGCAAATAATGCAACAAATACGAATAATGCTATTTTTTTCATGATATTTTGATTTAAAATTTGATATTTGACTAATTTGATGCAAAAATAGTTTAATTTTTGAAAAGTAATATCATAATTTTCTTTAAATAATATTACAATTTTAGATTTAATGTTTCTATTTAATTAATAATCAATGAAATAGAATGTTTTTAT
>JBIPPG010000133.1:0-6797 GCA_044368545.1 Chitinophagales bacterium
TGTATAGTATTGACAATCAAGTTGATGTGAAAGTTTCTATAGATGATGCGTCTGCAGCACTAGCACTAGCTATCGAAATACAGAACGAATGTATAGATAAAAAAGCACAATTGGCATAGTTTTTGTAGATAACTTGTGAATTAAAACACGAATTTAAAAAAAAAAAATTATTTTTGCATTATCAATTTAATAAAAATTAAATATGAACAAGTTAAAAAGCCTAATCGCGGTTATATTTTTTAGTATAATTACGATTGTTTCACAAGCGCAACAGGATATGACATTTAGTATGTATATGTTCAATCCTACTTTTGTAAATCCAGCAGCAGCTGGTTATTTAGACCGACCACAATTATCTGCAATTTTTAGGTATCAATGGGTAGGTATAGAAGGTGCTCCTAGAAGTGGAAATGTTTCGTTTCACTCTCCGTTGAAAAATCCAAATATGGCGTTGGGTGGTACGTTGAAGTATGATAAATTAGGCTTGTTCAATAATATTGGATTGGATTTGAATTATGCATATAGACTTAAATTGGACGAGAATACAAGATTATCTCTTGGTTTGATGGGGTCTTTATTTATGATTAATGATGGAGCAAGAAATGCGACAACTACAAATCCAGAAGGATTACAATCTGCAACAGCATTTTTACCTAATTTTGGAGCTGGAGTTTATTTGATGAACAAAAGATATTTTGTAGGGGCTTCGGTACCGCATTTATTGAATTTGAGAATAGCAGATATTAGATTGGATTCAGCAGTAACTACAGCTAGTAAAATTTATAATCACTATTTTGCATCGGCAGGTTATGTTTTTGGAAAAGAAGATGGTTTGAAAATTAAACCACAAATGTTCTTTAAATTATCGTCTAATTCTACACCTAATATTGATATTAATTTGAATTTCTTAATTAAAGAACGTTTTTGGATTGGTGCTGGTTTTAGATCGGGAGGAGATGTTATTACAGAAGTAGGTCAGTATAACCAGTTTGCAGGTTTTAGAGGAGAAGCTATCATAGGAATTTTCAAAATGATGGTAACTAATAAAATGGAAATAGGATATGCCTATGATTATCATTTGTCAAATTTGAAAAATGCTACATCTGGTTCACATGAGATATTCTTAGGATTGAATTTTGGAGAAGGTGGAAGCACTTCACAACGATTCATTTCACCTCGTTATGTTAATTATTTCTAATTTACATTCATTAAAACATAAAAACTAATATACAAAAAATAAAATACCAAGACATGAAAAAAGTTGCGATGCGTTTGATAGTTTTATTTGTAGCATTATGCTGCAGTATGACTATTTACTCACAAGAAATAAAAGGTGCTGAAAAAGAGGGCGATGATGCGATTCGTTCGTTAAATGTAGAAAAGGCTGTAAAAGCATATAAAAAAGCTGTTTCAGAATCTACTGAAAATGTTAGAGTAAAAGAAAAATTGGCAAATGCTCTATTAATTACGGATAGAAACAACAGAGAAGCTATTTCGCTTTTGGGTGATATGTACAAAAAAGGACAATTATCGGGCCCAAGTGCATTGAAATATGCTCAAATATTAACCGCTTCAAAGAGCTATGCAGAAGCTGCAAATATTTATAATCTTTTGAAAGGAAAAGGAGAAGATGATAAAGATAAAATTTCGGCTGAATATTTCAAAAATATAGCAGAACCACAACCCTCAATTAAATTGAGAAACGTTAGTGAAATAAATACATCAATGTCTGATTTCTCTCCTATGTTTTATAGAAAAGGAATAACTTATGTAACAACTTCTCAAAAAAGAACAGGTACTGGATATGATTTGAAATCAACAAATTATGATTTGTTTACCGATGTATATATGGCAGAAAAAACATACGGTGAAATGCTAAGAAAAGGCCCACAATTATTGAAAAATGTGGATCAAAAGTATATGCAAGGTCCTATGTCTTTTACAAAAGATTTTGGAGTATTATACCTTACAAAAACAAATACAGAAGGTACAAAAGTAAACAAAGCACCATCAGATAAAAAAACAGTGAACTTGAAAATTTTTAGAGTTAACTACAAAGGTGGCGTAGATGATTGGTCTGAAATGACAGAAGTTAAATTGGTAAATGATTCAAAATCGGATGACTATTCTTATGCACATCCTGCTTTTTCTAGCGATGATCAAACATTGATTTTTGCTAGTAATATGCCAGGTGGTCAAGGGGGTACCGATTTATGGATGGTGAAAAGAGTAGGCTTAGAATGGGGTACACCCGAAAATTTAGGGCCTAAAATTAATACACCCGGGGAAGAAAAGTTCCCTTATTTGTCTAATGATGGAACATTGTACTATGCATCAGATGGACATCCAGGAATGGGAGGTTTGGATATCTTCAAATCTACAATGGAAAATAGTGCCTATTCAGCACCCGAAAATTTAGGAAATCCTTTTAATTCAAAAGATGATGATTTTGGATTTATTATTGATCCAAGTAATAAAGAAGGTTATTTTACTTCAAACAGAGCGGGTGGTATTGGGGATGATGATATCTACCAATGGAAAAATATGGATTTGAAATTGACGGTAAAAGTTGTTTCTAAAAAAACAAATCAACCTATTGAAAATGCAACTGTAACGGGTGATTGTTTGAAAGAAAGCGCCACTAATAATACGGATGATAAAGGAATTTATAAATCTGGATTCAAACAAGCAAAAGTTTGTACATTGACAATTTCTAAGCCAGGATATGTAGAAAGAAAAGTAATTGTGAATAAATTAAATGATTCTAAAACAATCAATGTAGATATGGAAGATGATTTAGTTCCTACTATGAAATTGCAGGTTTTAGTATTGGACAAAGCTACAAATCAACCTATACCTAATGCAAATGTAATAGTAAAACAAACTTCTACAAATGATGAGGTAGGTGCTAATACGAATAAAGATGGAATGTTGAAAGCAGGTGGTATGATTTCAAATGAAATCTATAATATATCGGCTTCAAAAGCAAACGAAGATGGATCAAAATATTTAGCAAATTCTGTAGTCATAAATACAAATGGTAAAACACCACCTGAAATACTAATGGCAACATTATATCTTGAAAAGGCTGAAGTTGGTAAAACTATTAAAATTGATAATATTTATTTTGATTTAGGAAAATGGAATATTAAACCTGCATCAGCTGTAGAACTTGAAAAAGTTGTGAAATTGTTGTATGAAAATCCAACAATGGAAATTGAAATGGGTTCTCATACCGATTGTAGATCTTCAGCAGCTTCAAATGCTTCATTGTCAAACAAAAGAGCGGCCTCATCTGTTGAATATTTAGTATCAAGAGGTATTAGTAGAGCTAGATTGCAATATAGAGGATATGGAGAATCTATGCTTGTAAATAATTGTGCATGTGAAGGCCCAATAAAATCTACTTGTTCTGAGTATGAGCATCAGCAAAATAGAAGAACAGAGTTTAAAATATTAAAGTTATAATCTGTTTTTTAAATAATATAATTGAAAAGGTGTCTAATTTTAGGCACCTTTTTTATTTAGGGCTTGCTGTTTAACTCAGAAATTGGTTAGATACAAGGCACAGACAATGAAGTCGTATATGAATACTACGAATAGTCTGTAACGAAGTAGATGACTAATTTCTGAGTAGTGTAATTTGTAGAACTATTCTGCAAGGATAAAAAACGATTTTATTGGATTTATATCAAAAATAGCTTGCACTTATAGCTCCTATATTGATATATAATTTTATGATTTACAAATATTTACACGTTAAACAGCAAGCCCTATTTATATCAACTAGAATATTATATAATTCCATATCATTGGACAGTCTAATTACTTTGTTTTGATCTCCTAATTTATTGTATTTAATTCTATATTTTTGGAAAACATTTTGATTCAAAATGGTTATGTGGCAAGGATTTATTATATTACCATCTATTAAATGCTTGTAATAAGGATTCTGGTGTGATAGATATTTGTCCAAATCATTTATAAAATCTGAAACTAATTGATTCTTTGGGTCACATTCAATAAGCCATTCATATCTTTTTTTATCTACATTGGGGCAAACATGAAAATCGGTAATAATAAGATTGTGTTTTTGAATTAATTGTGCAATACTCTGATCTATTTCATTTCCTATTATATGCTCGCCAAACGCCGAAATATATTGTTTTGTTCTTCCAGTTACTTTTATTCGAAAGGGTGCTAAAGAAGTAAATTGAATGATATCACCCATTTGGTAGCGATAGAGTCCACTCATATTGCTGATAATAAGTTCATAGTTTGTATTTAATGCTACTTCGGATAAGGTTACTATTTTTGAATTTAATTGTTTTAACGGTCTAAATTCAAAGAAAATTCCTTGATTTACAAGAAGCAATAAATCCGTTCTTTCTGGTATGTCTTGTATTGCAAAAAAACCTTCAGATGCAGGAAAAGTGTCTAATGTCTGAACATGATTTCCCAAAAGTTTTAGTACTTTTTGTTTATAAGGAGAAAAATCTACACCTCCATGAATATAAAGTGTTAGGTTTGGATATGCTTTGGATAGATTTTCAATAGTTCTTTTTTCAATAATTTTTTCAAAAAACTGAATACACCATGGCGGTATTCCTCCAATAATAGAAAGATCTTCTTTTTCAATTTCTTCAATAATTGATTCTATTTTAGATTCCCAATTTTCAATAATATTGTTTTTGTAACTTGGTAATTTATTCTTTTGAAAAAACTTAGGTACAAAATGATATACAATTCCAGAAAGTCTGCCACTAGGTATAGCATATTCATAATCAAGCAATGGGCTTCCTTGAAGAAATATCATTTTTTTAGTTACAAAATCAGCATTTTTATTGTGAAAGGCAAAAAAACATAACACTTTTTTAGCGCCATTTATTTGATCAAGAATTCCTTTTTTTGTTATGGGGATATACTTATGTCCTCCTGTTGTTCCACTTGTTTTGAGTAAATATTGAATCTTTTCTTGTGTCAATACTTTTTCTTTGCCTTGTTGTATTTTTTTAATAAAAGGTAAAAGAGATTCATAAGTGGTTAATTCAAAATTTTTTTGATAACGAGTAATTGTATTTGAATTATCTGGAATATTGGTTTTATAATCAGTGTTTGTCGAATTTGCAATAATATTTTTTAAAATATTAAGTTGATATTTTTCATAATACAATGAATAATAGTATTCTTTTTTAACTGTATAAATGGAGTATAAATAAAAGAAAATACTTTTCATATATTACCATTTTTGTAACTTTTTAAAATATTCATACAACCAAATTGTCCATAAAACAAGTAACATTCCATAAAAGTAATCTTCAAATGGAATCGTGTATAATCTAAATCCTATAATCTCTTCAGGATTATAATTTACTATAGATCTATTTATAAAACCACCTGTTAATACTCCATTTGATAAGAAAAAAGGGAGAAACATGATTAAATAAACTATAAAAAAGTATGGATAAAATGCAGGTTTATATTTTTTTAATAATATCCAACTAATTCCTAAAAGTGTAAATGTAATCAACGGGTAAAGTCTATCATAATAGAATACAGCAATCAATATCAATGGGACCCAAAGCGCAAAATTAGCAATTGAAGTTATGAAATTATTGATTTTTATATACTTTCTGAAACAATAATATGTGAATATACATGCATAGGGAATGCAAACAAAAAATAAAACTTCTTCGATAGGAAGATTATAAATTTTATATCCAAGTGTATATTGAGTATCAAACCACCAAACACCCACTTTAGTTTTATAGATGTCCCATATTATGAATAAAAAAGCAATTATAAAATTTGCAGGAAAATAATATTTCCAATCTTTATAAAAATCAAATTTCTTTGTAAGTGAAAAAATAAAAGGAAAGAAGATACATAAGAAATCTACCCAAAAATAAGTATATTCATATTCAAATATAAATTCCATAACTTATTTTGACTCGCTCCAAGCATTTTTGAAATAGTGAAAAGGTACCCATAACATTCCAAAACACTCTCCGTCTTCTTTTCCTAGATGTTTGTGATGATTTTTATGTGCTCTTCTCAATGCTGTGAAATAAAAATTGTGATTATTTGTAAATAATCTAAAACGCTGATGTATTATTATCTCATGAACCAATGTGTATGCAAGACCATAAGCTAATATACCCATCCCGATAAAAAACAAAAACCATAGTTTGGCTATATAAGTTCCTAGGAAAAATAGACTCATGGAAATAATAGCAAATACAATAAAAAAATTATCGTTTTTTTCAAAAAATTGTTTTGGATTTTTATTGTGGTGATCATAGTGCCATATCCATAAAAGTCCATGCATAATATATTTATGTGTGCACCAAGTGACACCTTCCATAATTATAAATGTAAATAAAACAATCAAAATTGCTGCCATAATTATTTTTTATTAATTAATTTTCGTAAGTTAATTAATGCATATCGCATTCTTCCCAAAGCTGTGTTGAGATTAGTGCCTGTCATGTCAGCTATTTCTTTGAAACTGTAGTCATAATAATGTCTTAAAATGATAACCTCTCTTTGTTCATTTGGAAGCAAATCTACATATTTAAAAACATCTATTTGGCTTTCTTCGTCTATGATTTCTTCTTCTCTATTATTATCTTTTATAGATAAAGTGTCCATTATATCAAATTCGGGATTGTTGTTTTGTACTATAGCCTCTTTTTGATTTTTTCTAAAATAATCCATACATAGATTATGAGCAATTCTCAAAACCCAAGGCAAGAATTTCCCCTCGTCATTATATTTGTTGTTTTTAAGTTTATCTA
>JBIPPG010000135.1:0-6747 GCA_044368545.1 Chitinophagales bacterium
GTACGATAGAGGTTTTATCAGCTTTGAAGAACCTTATAAAAAATTGATCAATCAAGGGATGATACAAGGACGAAGCAATTTTGTGTATAGAAGTCTTTCTAATCCTAATGTATTTGTTTCAAAAGGTTTGGCAGATACGTATGAAGGTGGAACTATGCCTTTGCATGTAGATGTCAATATTGTAGAAAATGATGTGCTGGATATTGAAAAATTCAAAGCGTGGCGCGCTGAATTTAATCAAGCCGAATTTGTTCTTGAAAATGGAAAGTATAATTGCGGGTTTGAAGTAGAAAAAATGTCTAAAAGATGGTTTAATGTAATTAATCCCGATGTTGTAATTGAAAAATACGGTGCGGATTGTTTTAGAATGTATGAAATGTTTCTAGGCCCAATAGAACTGAGCAAGCCATGGAATACAGCAGGTATAGAAGGCGTAAGCAAATTTTTGAGACGTTTTTGGAATCTTTATTTGACCGAAGAAGGCGAGAGCAAAGTGGTAAAAGAACCTGCTACAAAGGAAGAACTCAAAACCTTGCATAAATTATTGAAAAAATTGCATGAAGATATTAGTAGTTTTTCATTCAATACTTCGGTGAGTGCCTTTATGATAGCGGTGAATGAATTGCAGGCTTTGAAATGCTCCAAATTTGAAATTCTGGAACCGATGGTGCGAGCTATTTGCCCTTTTGCGCCTCATACCGCAGAGATACTATGGCAGGCTATAGGCGGCGAAGGCAGTGTAATCCACGCTTCATTTCCTAGTTTTGATGCATCTATATTGGTAGAAAACGATTTTGAATATCCAGTATCTATCAATGGAAAAATGCGTGTAAAAATATCATTGCCGTTGGAAATGAGCCAAGACGATGTACAAGCCCAAGTCATGGCAAACGAAACCGTACAAAAATGGCTAGAAGGCAATGCAATGAAAAAATTCATTTTCGTAAAAGGACGAATGATAAATGTAGTGGTGTAAGGTTTTCTCTATCTATTTTTTTTGGGGAAATACCCTTGCTTTGCGCAGCAATGCAGCCAATGCAAGGCATAAAGGGCTGAATGATTTACTTCTTCGCCTCGGCTCGTGTCGTCATAAACTGAATTTAACTATAAAAATCAGACACATAAAATGAAAAAAAGTATTTTTGTGTAAATAATGAATAAGATACAAAAATGGTTCGTGGGGGGCATTCGAACTATGGCGGAGGTTCATTTTTTGTTTTGGAATAAATAATTTTTATTAATTTTGAAATTCAAATAAAATGTACCGAAAAAGAGAAAAGTATGGGGAATAATAATAACCGTGTTTCAGATTTGCAAGATTGCATGTACCCAGTTCACATTTGTGATGATGGTCTGTCTACATGCATCTTGTTGGGAGCCCCAAACCCCTTTGCCTGATTTAAATTTTTAAATATAGACAAAAAGTCAGTTGTTAAATACATTTTGCCAATATGTCGCTTTTTTTTTGACAATAAGGCATAATTTATTATTTGGAATAATTTTAGATTATTGATTTAATAAAAATTTGACAATGGATAAAAATTTACATTTAGACAAGGTAATTACTACACATCGAATTACCAAAGAAGAAACGCTTTTAAACAAGTACAAAGAAAAAAACAAAAACGTAAAAGAAGCATTAGAAGAAAAATACGGAGACAATATTTATGCTCCTTTCAATTCGGGGTCTTATGCCAAAAATACCGCAATAAATACAAAATTTGATTTTGATTTAGTTGCTCCATTTAAAAAAAATGCTTTTGGAGCAAATGTTAAATTAGAAAAAATGTACGAAGATGTTTATCATTTTCTTTATGATAAATACAATAAAAATGGAGATTTTGTAATAAAACAAAAAGTTTCTATCGGAATAACATTTAAAACAGACGAAGGCGAAGTAAAAATAGATGTTGTACCTGGAAGAGAATTTAATCAAGACCAATACAAAGACGATGAAAATCTGAATCTATATGTTTATTCAAAATATGGGAATATTGAAGCTGGAAGTGAGCGAATTAAAACTAACGTAAAAGCTCAACTCAATAATATCAAAGATAGAGCAACAGCAGAAAAAGATTCAATTAGAAAAATTGTTAGACTATTAAAAGTTTGGAAATACAATAAAGGTAGTTACCCTACCAAATCTTTTTTTCTTGAATTGATCACATTAAAAACATTTGACAACAAAGAGGTTACCGGTAGTTTATGGGATAAATTAAAAGCTGTTTGCGAGTACATTAGGGATAATGTAACAAACGAAAGTTTTAAACTAATAGACCCAGGTAATTCGTCAAATGATTTGATGGAAACATTAGAAAATTACGAAAGGCAAAATTTATCTAATGATATGAAAAATATGCTTGAAAGAATTGAAGAAAATGAAGAAAATATTAAAACCTATTTTCCAGAGAATTCAAAATTTAAAAGGGACGACAATACTTATAGTAGTCCGAGCAAAATGCCTACACCGCAACCTAATTTAAGATTTGGATAAATGCAAAGTAGAATAGAGGTTATTAAAAATACCCTTACTGAAATTGAAGATGTTGAAATTATTAAACCATTTGAAGTTAAAGACATAACAATTAATGGCAGCATCTCTGTATTTGTAACTGGGCTTAAAGAACCATTAATATTTGATGTTCTTATTTACCCACAATATCCATTTAAAACCCATGAAGTTGAAACAATTCAATTCTTTAATCAAGAACTGTTGGGGTATAGTCATATAATGGGCGATGGCTCAATATGTATACATACCGCTCATAGTCCAAACTTATCTCAAAAATTGCATTATGATATTCAATCAGTAAAAGCGTGGATTAAAAAGTACTATATAGATAAAAACATAGATACTCATTATGAGCATTTAATCGTTCCAGAAGGATCTTTTAATAATAGTATGTATGCATACTTTTTTAATGAGGTCAATTATACGTTTACTAAAAATCAATTTGGCTTTATAGAATATTCACAAATGAGTAATGGCTTTTACAAAGCAAATAACATTACAAATTCTATCATTCAACGATTTAAAGATAAAAACAATAAATTACTTATCGATGTCAGTTGGAATATTAAACTTAAATCTTTACCAATTAGCATAGGAATATTTGTTTTTATTGAAGATGCGCCTGCAAAAAACAGACGTTTTATATTTAATAGTTGGAATGATTTAAAAGCCGTTTTACAACAAGACTTTTGTAGTTTTTTAAATAATGTTGAAGTTAAATATCAAAAGCAAACAAAAAAACATTTGCCCTTGTTAGTAGGTTACAGAATAACTGATAACGAAATTCATTGGCAAACAATTATGTTAGAAATTGGCAATTTTCCAATTTATCCTGAAAAACATCGTCAGAGATGGCTAACTCATATTGATGAAGATAGAACAATAGATTGGGCAATCACAAAAAATATTTCACCAAAATATTTTTTTGGTAGAGGAAAATTAGGTAATAGTTTAACTGAAAGTAAAATACTAATTATTGGCATTGGTGCTATCGGTAGTATGATTGCTAAAACATTTGTAAGAAGTGGTTGTACTAAAATTGATTTAATTGATTATGATATAAAAGAACCCGAAAATATTTGTCGGTCTGAATATTCATTTTTCACTGGAATAAACAACAAAACGAACGATTTAATAAATGAATTATATTCAATTTCACCATTTTTTAAAACTGATTTATTCTATGGGTATAATCATTCCTATATTTTCAATAATTGTATAAAAGCATTTTATAGCAATGAAAACCAAAAAAAAGAAATAGAAAAACACTTAAATAGGTACGATATAATTATCGACAGTACAACAGACGACGACCTTTTATATGTATTTAGCCAATTAAATCTATCAGCAAATATGCTAAATTTTTCTATTTCAAATCACGCAAAACAATTAGTATGTGCTGTTGAAATGAATAGATATGATTTTGTAATGAACCAATTTAAAAATGTTTTAAAATTTGATATTGACGATTTACATTATCCAACAGGTTGTTGGAATCCAACATTTAAAGCATCATACAATGATATTAATGTATTAGTACAATATGCAGTTAAACATATCAATTTGAGATATGATGAAAAACAAAAGCCATTAAAAAACTTTGTTTTAGAAACAGAAATAGAAAATTATTTTAACATTAAATTAAAAGAGTTTTGAAATTGATAAATAAAGAAATAAAACTGAGTGTTAGTATTGATGAAAAATTACTAACCCAGCTTACTGAAATAGGCAAAAAACATTATCCCAATGAATTTGGGGGCTTTCTTATGGGTAATTACTCCGATGATTTAACACAAGTAAACATAACCAATACAGTACTACCAATTAAATACAAAGCCTCTAAATATCAATTTGAAAGAGAAACTACGGGAATAAATAAAACGCTAAAAAGATATTATGAACAAATTCCTAAAACATACTACATAGGCGAATGGCATACACACCCCGACAATTTACCTATTCCAAGTACAACCGATATTAATGCAATAAACAAAATTATTAATAATAAAGACCATACCATTCAAAATCCTATTTTACTAATAATTGGGTATACCAAACAAAGTGTAGAATACGGATTTTATGTTCATTTCAAAAATAAATTATATAAATATGAAACAATTAAAAATTAAAGAAATTACACTATTATTTATGTTGCTACTCTGCAATATTTGTATTGCACAGCAAGACTCTATAAAAATAAAGGAGTTGGAAAATAGAATTGAAAAAACAGAAGGATTTCAAACAAATACTGAAAAAGCTCTTGATAATAAATTTACATCTTTAGAAAATAAAATCAATGATGACAACTATTTTATTAAATTGGCTTTAGGGGTAGGATTGGGAATAAATCTAATTTTCGTTATAGGGCTTCTTATAGGCGCAGAAAAATATGTAAAGACAAAACTTAATCAAAAGTTTGATAATATTATTGACCAACAAGAGGGAAATATTTTAGAAGTAATTGATAAACAAGATGTTGAAAAGCAAATTTTGAAAGCAAAAAAAATTCTTGTTTTAACTGCTAAAAATGGGGATGACACTTTTGTTAGAAAATTCTTTAAAACAATGGGCTTTCAAATAGATAATGTCAATTATGAAAAAGTAGATAGTTACAAAGTGTATGATGGATATGATTTAATTTTTGCAAATAATGAAGATACTTTTTTTGATGAAGAATTAATTCAAGAATATTTTGAAAAAAGTAAGGCAGGCGTTGTTCTATTTTTCTTTGGTAAATCTTTTACAAAAGGTCAAAATGTAACAACAAGAATGAGTTTTGCGAATAGCAGAACTCAAATCTATGGAAATTTATTAAACCTTTTAAAATATCAAGAAGTTTTAAAGTAGTTATGAGCATTATAGTAGAATATTCAATAAATGGAGAATTAATGTATTTGAATAAATTAATCTAATCTTGATAATCTCCTATCAAAATATTATCTACAATAAATCCCTCTCCTTTAAAAATTATTTTATTATCATTTTTCCAAATAAGTCTATAAATTCCTTTTGTATCAGGTTTTTGAGAAATATGTAGTTCGCATAAAACTGCTTCATTGCTTTCACCCCATGTGGAAGCATATTTTCCAATAAATAAATCACTAGTGTTTTGATCTAACTTATTTGCGCTTTCACTCCAAACTTCTTTAGAGTTCTGGTTGCAATACTCTCCAATTAAGTTTCCTTGATGGGTTTGTTTGAAATAAAATCTTCCAAAGATATTCATATTATTGTTTTTTACAAAAGTAATAAAAATTCTTATTTGTATTAATTACTTTTTCCCCATTCTATCCACTTCACAAAAGAGAATACTTGTGTATGATAACAAAATATGATATCATATTTTATAAGTAACTTAATCATATTGTAAAGAAATAATTAAATTCTTGAATGACTTCTTGTTTTTTGTACTGTATGCTATAGGCGGCAAGGCAGATGTGGACTGCGTGAGGGATGGCAGCGAGCACGAAGCAACGCGAAGTAAAGCGTACAGCCCGAGCTCGTCGAAGAGGCTTGAGGGTATTATTGATAAAAAGACAAATGAATTAGCCTCTTTGACGAGGGCACGCCCAAAGATAAAAAGAATGTACCTTTTCTTAGGGATAAAATAAATAACAAAGACCGCAAAACATTTTGAAAATAATTCCGTTTTATATTTTTGTTATGAATTTTGAAGAGAATTGCTTTTCATTTTTATTCTTTATTAATACTTTGAAAATCATAAATATATGGATATTATACGAGTAAAAAATTTGTGTTATAACTATAATAGCAAAGGAAATGTTTTTAGTTCTTTTAGTTTAGATATGACGGAAGGCTCTATTTTTGGGTTAATAGGCAAAAATGGAGCGGGCAAATCTACATTGATAAAAATTCTTTTAGGATTGTATCCCGTATCGCCCGATACTGTTTTTATTTTTGGGAAAGACATCTGTTTTCATAAAAATGAAATTTTAAAAAAGGTAGGTGCATTTGTAGAAACGCCCACGTTGTATCCAAATCTAACGGCATACGAATATTTGAGAATTAAGCAATTGTATGGAAATTTGCCCAAAGGAAATATTGATAAATATCTAGCCATCGTTGGATTGGATAAAAAATTAAAGACTAATGAACTTTCGCTAGGTATGAAACAACGCTTGGCTATAGCGAATGCGTTGTTAAATGAACCCAAATTGTTGATTCTTGATGAGCCAACGAATGGATTGGATCCTCATGGGATTATTGATATTAGA
>JBIPPG010000134.1:0-6747 GCA_044368545.1 Chitinophagales bacterium
CTGCAAAAATACAAATAAAAAAACAATAGGCGAAAACCATCGCACTATTTTATGATTCCAATAACAATAAATAAATCCAAATGAAGTTTTCAAAGGATTTAATAAGTTCATAAAACGAACAAAAATCTGAAAATTACCCGCTGCGTATCGTTTTTTTCTTTGAAATTCATTCGCTAAATCATCCGTAATGTATTCATACACTTTTGCATTTTGAGAATAGACTACATCGTAGTTTTTTTCAATAACTTGGAAGGTATGAAATAGATCATCGGTAATAAAATAAGAGGGCACTTCTTCATACAAATCGGCACGCATAGCAAAACACGCTCCAAAAACACCAATCGTATTTCCAAAAACGGCGCCTTCCAAAAACTTAATTTTGTTTTCCCTTATTATATAATCACTTTCCGTATTTTGTAACGAATTGGTTGAATGAACACTAGCTCCCACAATACCATTTTTTGATTTAGACAAATCCGCCACGAGTTCATTAATTGTATTAGCATCTATCTCAATATTTGCATCCAAAAAAATCAAGCAAGAATTAGGCTTCTTCAATTCAAAATCTATAACTAATTGATTAATAGCATTTCCCTTCCCTATTCGTTCATATCGTTTAAAGTGAATTTGAGTATAATCATTTATATATTGATAAATAACGTCATCGGTATTATCATTACTTCCATCAGAAGCTATGTATATTTGAGTGTTTTTAGCATTTTGAACTAATTTATCCAGTGTGTTTCGGATATGTTTTTCTTCATTAAATGCCGAAATCAATACATTAATTGTATCAAAAGGAGTTCTAACGTTTTTATTAAATACCTTTTTTCGTCTATACATCCATTGTAACGAAGCAGGATAAACTAAGTAGCTGAAAAGAAATGAAAAAAAGAAAAAATATACTAAAATCAAATGCTTTTTTTAGTTAAAACAAATTTTTCTTGAAAATGGTTTTGATACAATTCTTTGTAAAGCAAAATCAAGGAAACTCCAAAAGCTATAGAAATAGTAACGGGTTGAAAAGGCACTGTACCCAAATTTTCAAAATGGAAAAAGTTGAGAATGCGCTCCAAATTGGCAAAATAAGCATAAGAGAACAAACCATATATCCAATACTTTCGTTTTGAGAAGCAATAAATTACTATAAAAAAAATTGCCGCGTGGCAATATCGCTCGTGCATTTGAGTGAGAAAATAAAAGAAAATCAACGCCACCAACGCTCCCGAAAGAGCTATCAATTCATGCGAAATTTCGTATGTTTTATGCTTGATATTGAGCAATGTACGATTCAATAATGGCAGCAACGCAAAAAATGAAGCTATAAAAAAGAAAATATAGCCATACGTTTTATAAGTCAATCCCCAAAAAGCATCGGTGTCTTTGAGCGTTCCAATATCCAACAATGCATTTTTATTTTCTAATAAAAACCAAACATTAAAGGCATTGGTAGTAGGAAAAGGATACCTATCTACCGAATTTTTCATCACATCCAATATAACCGTAGGGTCTTCGATCGGAAATGTAAAAACAAATATTACCGCCAATATCATTAGCAAAGACCACAAAATCTGTTTTGGGTTGGATATAAAATGAGGAAGCGATATCAATCCTAATATCGGTATGTAGAAAATAGCCTGATACTTGCACAAAATAGCAAAAGTCATCATAGCATACGCTGCTGGGATTCTTTTTTTATACCCTAAAAATAGCGAAATTACCACCATAAATGTGTACAAACTATCTACTTGTCCCCAAACGTAAGAATTGTAAAAAAATGCTGGGTTGAGGACTATAAAAATGAAATAAAACAGCCAATCTTTTTTAATTTTCAAAAAATGCAAAAGCGAAACTGCAAATACAAACTCTATCGCTGTAAAAATAAGCTTGAACAATGGCAGTGTATGCGGTTCTAGCCTACCTAAATCGGACTGAATAGACATAAATAAATAAAGAATATAGTGCGTTATAGGCATATAATCTGTATACGAATTTATATAAATCTGTGACAATCCATTATGATAATTATGTAATCCCCATTGCTTAAAAAGCCTCAAATCTGTATGGAAATTCAAAGGAACCATTAGAAACATTACTGCAAACAAAAACAATGTTGCATATAAATTTTTTCGATTTTCGCCCCAATAAAAAGAAATTTTGTCTATCTTATTTTGCATAATATGAACTTTGATTATATCTATAAATTAATCCTCGGGTGTATTTTCACCTCTCAAAACTCTTATTCGTTTTCTTGCTTCGGTAGTATATACCGAATCTTTAAAATTTTGCAAGATTTTCAAATACGTTTCCTTTGCTTTTTCTTTATCATCGGGATTTTTTTCATATAAATCCGCTAACAAATACAACGCTTTATCGGTCAATACTTCTCGAGGGTATTTTGTGACTAAAGACTCCAATCGCTGAGTAGCTTGTGCATACATTTTTTTGGAAATAAAATACTCCGCTTCAAGCATCCATATATCATCTACAAGCGATTCGCTAGCCTTAATACTTTTGGCAGAATCTAGCAATGCAAATGCTTTTTGAGGTTGGTTTTGGAGAAAAAAAAGCTCCGCATCCGCCACTTTATTCATAGCTTCGGTTTGTGCTTCATCGTCCAAATGGTCTTGTATAAAAACCGATATTTTGAGCGCATCATTAGCTATTAACTCCGAAGTAGCTGACTTGAGAATATTCAAGAGCTCTTGCGCTAGTTCAAACTCCCCTTTATAATAAAACAATTTAGCATTTTTGAAACGTGCCATTTCCCCCAGAGGACTATCTTTTTCATCGGCGCCCACTTGACCATATACCAGAGCTGCTTCCCATATATCGCCGTCCATAATTAAATAATCGCCCAAATCTAATTTTGCCATCGAACGTGTATTTTTAGAAATGTCTCCAATAGCCAATAGCCTTTTGAGAATATGTATGGCAGTATCTAATTTGTTGAATTGTTTTAGATAAAATGCAGCATAGAGTATTTGACAATCCCCCG
Source organism: Chitinophagales bacterium (assembly GCA_044368545.1). Taxonomy (GTDB): domain Bacteria; phylum Bacteroidota; class Bacteroidia; order Chitinophagales; family JADJOU01; genus CHPMRC01. The sequence goes on from JBIPPG010000134.1 coordinate 2,999, forward strand.
TTACCGCAGTATAACCATTTTCATTGAAATAATCCTCAAAATCTTTTTTAATTTTTTGAATAGCAATAGAATCTGTAATAGGAGCATTTTCCAATTTTTGAATAATTGTTTCCGATTTCTTCAAAAAAGCGGGATGATAGAGCGAAGCTTTTTCCTTTTTTTGAATCACATAGTCATAACAATCTATTGCTATATCAAATTGTCTATCTCCTTTTGCCATTTCGGCCAGTTCCAGAAGTCTACTACCATTTTCATTATTTTTTTTATCCAAAGATTTTGAAATTCGGACAGCATCGTCATAATTTCGAGTCTGTAAAGAAAGCCACAATGCCATTTCATTCCATTTTAGGCTATTGGGTTCTTTTGTTAGCATCCCATAAACTTGTTTTTCCAATGCCAATAAAAAAGAATTGTTTTCTACAAAAGGCTGAACGATTTGTATCGCTACATAAAAAGTTTGGTCGTTCAATCGTTTAATTTCTTCTACAAATAAGTTAGCGGCTTTTTTATTTTCGGCAAGAATTAAATAATTCTGAATCAATTCATTTGTGTATATCTGCGTATTGTTTTGTTTTTTTTGTGCTGTTTCAAATAATTGAATAATAAATTGATACTGCCTCAATGGCTTCAAAAAATCATAAACCATTGCCACACTGCTGGCATCTTTAGCTGATTTTTCTATTGCTTGTGAAATTTCTTTATGCGCTTGTGCACTATCATTTTGTTTGATATAGATATAGCCCAAATCCAAATGCGATTCTACACTATTTGCGTTTTGTTTGTTTTTTTTTAGCACAATTTCTTTAGCTTCGTTATACTTTCGAAGTGCTATCAAATTTGAATAATAATTTTTATAATATTTCTCGGGACTCTGCGAATACAATTTTTTGTATAGTATTTCCGATTTCTCAAATTCTTGTTGGTCAAAATACTGTTTTGCTATTTGAGCATCCGTATTATCCTGTCCCCAAAGCATTTGAGGAAAGAAAAGGAAGCTGAGGATTCCAATGAAATACAAAATTTTATTGTTTATCAATGGATTAGCCATTTTGAAATCATTAATTAAATAATCGAAAAATTAATTTTCAACGATAGTACCTATCTTTTCGCCCATCAACAATTTTTTCAAATTTCCAGGGACATTCATATCAAAAACCCAAATAGGTTTTTTATTTTCTTCACAAAGCGTAAATGCCGTCAAATCCATTACCGAATAACGTTTTTCATATACTTCTTTGAAAGTCAATTGATCAATTTTTGTTGCTGTTGGATCTTTCTTAGGGTCTGCAGTATAGATTCCATCTACATTCGTTCCTTTTATAACCAAATCGGCATCTATTTCAGTAGCTCTAAGCGCTGCGGCAGTATCGGTAGTAAAATAAGGGTTTCCTGTTCCTGCTCCAAAAATCACAATTCTACCTTTTTCCAAATGCCTAACCGCTCTTCTTCTAATGTATGGCTCCGCTATTTGGTCCATTTGCACGGCACTCATCAATCGTGTATACACACCTTGATTTTCAATAGCACTCTGCAATGCAATTCCGTTAATCATAGTAGCCAACATACCCATATAATCGCCTTGTACCTTATCGATTCCATTGTCCGCCGCTTGTACGCCTCTAAAAATATTACCGCCGCCAATTACCAATGCAATTTCAACGCCTAATTCCTTTGCTTCTTTGATATCTGTCGCATATTGATTGAGTCGATTTGGGTCAATCCCATAATTTTTCTCTCCCATTAATGCTTCTCCACTCAATTTTAAAAGAATACGTTTAAATTTCATATTGTTTGATGCTTGCGTTTAATTATAAAAAATAAAATTTAATTATTGAGGTACTGTACCAAACATTTTTTCAAATGCTTCGTCTAATTTATCTTTCTTTGCTACTTTTGGAGCTGAACTTGCAGGAATATTGCTAGGAGCCGCTTTTGAAGTTGCAGGAGATGAATTAATATACTTATTTGAAGTAGATGGCGCGGATGCTGAAGTTGCCGTTTCATTAGATTTAGCTCTAATATTAGCAGGCTTCATAGTACTTGCCTCTTTGGAGCTAGAAATAGGAGTAGCTGCTTTATTAGGAATAGGCAATCCCATAATTTCATAATAGCCATTAGGCTCAGAATCAGGATATTTCACATTTGACTTATCACCTATCGAAGGTTTAAATCGGCTTGATTTATAATTGGCTATCGCTTTAGGATTATTATCTAAATAATCATATCCTTCTTCTCTCACTCCTCCATTGTATTTCGTTACAAAAGCACCCGGCACATTAGCGATACGGAGTTCTTGAGCAAATTGAAATGCTTCATCTGCGCTATTAAAACCACTAATTTCAAAAACATTTCTATTATTCAAACTCGTAAAAGTCATTAATTTGGGTTCTTTTAAGAAATTTTTAAGAATTTCTCTTTGAAATGAAGAAAGCTGAACACGATACGGCAATTTTGCATTATTCTCGGGCAACATAGCCGAAGAACTTTCATTTTTTGGTGCAGGTGGCGGAGTAGCGGCAACTGATGCACTCGGCAATGAATTTCCAGCTGTTGCGGCTGTTCCCGTTGACTTTTGAGCCATAGTAGCACCCGTACCAGACTTTTTCAACTTCTTTTTATAAACATCTATAATACTATCTCTTTCATTGAGCTGAGTCATATATTCCTCGGCTACTTGAAGACTATTTTTATTAGCCTCTTTTACTTTATTATTCAATGCCTGAATTTTATCATAATAAGCTTTAGGATTAGCCATAAACTTCTCCAATTCGGCGATTGTTTTTTCTTCATTATATTCTTGTGCATAGCCCGAAACCACACTCAAAGAAACAAAAAATATAACTAAAAACGATTTCATTTTGTTCAATATATTTAATAATTCAACTTTTTAATTCCAATATTGTATTCCTAAAATTCTTAATATTTTTTAAAAACTTACAAATATAAATTAAAAATATGAAATTCATCTAATAAAAACTTTTTTTAAGATTTTTTCAAATATATTTGTGAACCTTTTTTTGATTAAAACATCTATTTATTTATTATGAATGTAAAAGAAGATAATAATTCATTGTTTAGATTTTTCCCAAAGGAAATTATATGGGGAAGCTTGATTCTTTTTGTGATAGCCATAGCGATGTATGCAAATACTTGGCAAAATGATTATACTCTAGATGACCAATTGGCTATCTACGAAAACACCTTTATAAAAGAGGGATTTGGAGGCATCAAAAATATTATGACACACGATGCTTTTGTAGGTTTTTTTGGAGAACACGGTGCTAAACTTATCAGTGGCGGTCGTTATAGACCCTTTTCATTCATTACATTTGCTATAGAATGGGAATTTTTTGGAAGAAATCCATTCGTAGGTCATCTTTTCAACACCTTTTTTTATGGACTTTTATGTAGCCTAATTTTCCTTTTTTTATATAAATTATTTGAGAAGAAAGCATATACTTCATTTAAAGAAATGATTTTGGGCATACCATTTATAGCGGCTTTGCTTTTTTGTATTCACCCTATTCATACCGAAGTAGTAGCTAATATAAAAGGACGAGATGAAATTTTAGCGATGCTTTTTGGAGTAAGTGCATTTCTATTGTTTCTATTTTATTTAGAAAAGCCCAATCTTAAAGGCACAATTTATTTATTTTTCGCATTAGCACTTTCTCTTTTTAGCAAGGAAAATGCCATTACTTTTCTAGCAATTTTCCCATTATTATTATTTTATAAAAAAAATACTATTT
>JBIPPG010000136.1:0-6672 GCA_044368545.1 Chitinophagales bacterium
AACTGCATGAAAATACTACTATAGAAGCGCTATTGGATACGCTCAATATAGATAAACATAAAATGGTTCAATCTTTTTCTACGGGAATGCTCCAGCGATTGAAATTGATATTGGCTATATGTACCGATACGCCTTTTTTGCTGATAGACGAACCTACCGAAACTTTGGATTCTCAAGGAAAACAATGGTTTCAAGAATTGTTGAATACTTTTGCAGAAAATCGTATTGTCCTCATTGCCAGCAATAATCCCAATGATTTTGAGTCTTGTATTGAGGTGAAAAATATTGAGGATTTCAAGAAATAAAGTTTATCTTTGTTTTTGAAAACTTTATGTGCTATGAAAAAAAATCTTTTTATACTTTCTTTTTGCTTCTTTTTTTATGGATGTCCTTTAGAGAATTTTGAAGAACCAAAAGATTCTAACATTTTATTTATAAATAATTCAAATATAGATTTGTATTATACAGAAATAATAGATTCTTTGACACGAAATGATTTAACTTCATTTGAAACAAGATATATATACTTAAGAGATAAGGACAGTAAGATTGATAAAAATTCAACAATGAATAAAATAGGATCATTTAAAAGATGGGTAGAAAATTCTCCATCAAAAAAAATAGAAATATGTTTATTTTCTAGAGATACAATATTAAAGTTACCATTAGATGAAATTGCAATTAGAAAATTGTATCTTAAAAAAATTGAATTGAATATGAATAATATTTCCAATAATGTATGGACTGTTTCATATCCTTAAACATTAAATTCAAACAAAATCATCATGAAAAAAACACTATTTATTATCCTATGTTTGACATTGCATAATTTTTCCGCTCAATCACGCGAATCCAATTGCTTTTTAGCTTTGACAGTAGGGCCTTCATTTCCTTTGGGGCTTACATCTATTTCGGTATATGGGGCATTATTTTCATTATTTAAATTATATATATGTTTAGTAATATTTATAAATTATCAATTTTTGTATGCTTAATTTTAAGCAGTTGCAACAGTTGTAAATTACCTGGATATGACGATTATCTATGGCGAATAATTAAAAATAATTCAAGAGATAAAATCGTATTTGCAACAGATTATAGATTAAAAGGGGATACTAGTATTGCTAAGTATCCATTTGATTATGATACATTTAGAGGTATAAATACCTATGGGTTGATAAGAGAATTTGATATAAATAGAATAAATAATAGGTGGAGAAAACCTTTGATTGAATCACCCGATAAAGTTTATATGGTATTTATTTTTTCTTATGATTCATTATCCAAACTGCCTTGGGCAAAAATTAGAGATAATTATATGGTCTTGAAAAGATATGATTTAACTTTAAAAGAGCTAGATAGTATGAATTGGACAATTAACTATCCGTAAATTAATATTAAAACAAATATTTAAATGAAAAAAAATCTTTTTATACTTTCTTTTTGCTTCTTTTTTTATGGATGTCCTTTAGAGAATTTTGATAGAGAAAATGATTCAAATATAGTTATAGTAAATAATTCAAACATTGATCTTTTTTATTCTGTTAATTTTGAAGATTCGTTGACTATTGGACAATTATCTCCATATGAGGCGAATTACATACATTTAAGAGAAAATGATAGTAGAATAAATAGAAATTCAACAAGGAACATTGAGGTGCCATTTAAACGTTGGATAGAATACTCCCCATCCAAAAAAATATATTTTTTTCTTTTTTCTAGGGATTCTATGTATAAATTAACCTTGGATGAAGTTGTAAAAAGACAAGTATATCTCAAAAGAATAGATTTAGTAATGGATAGTATTTCCAATAATGTATGGACAGTTTCATATCCTTAAACTTTATATTCAAACAAAATCATCATGAAAAAAACACTATTCATTATCCTATGTTTGACATTGCAAAATCTTTCCGCACAAAAACGGGAATCCAATGGCTTTATAGCCTTGACAGTAGGGCCTTCGTTTCCTTTGGAACAGCAGTCTAGTAGTGCGTCTTTTTCGGAATCGGGAGCGCATGTAAATTTGGTAAACTTTGGTTATAATTTTGGAGGTGTTTTGGGTGTATGTGGAAGCTGGTTTGGCACTTCATATCAACTCAAAAATACCAATTCGGTATGGGCGTATGGAGGAATGATGGCTGGTCCTATGGCTACTTTGGCATTGTCCGAACGATCTTTTATCGATTTTAGAGGAATGGTAGGATTTTCGGGCTATGAATATCAAACATCTATTAGAAATAAAGAAGATGTGACCGATTTTTGTTATAACTTTGGAAGTCAAATCCGTATGAATTTTGCACCTCGATGGGGAATCCTTTTTGGATTGGATTATTTCAATACACAAACCAAAATTTTTGATGGGAATAATAGGCCGCTTTCTTCTATCAATATGAGTTTTGGATTGATTTTTAACTTCAAAAAAGTATTTGAAAGATAAAATTGACGTTAACTTTTTAAAAATAATAACGAAAACTAATCATGTTAACTTTTATAGCTAATATAACTTTTTTAAACGATTCAATTAGTAATGTACCAATTTATTCTGGATATCGTCCAAATTTTAAATTTGATAATATCGAAAATACTTGTGTTGATGGAGCTATTTTTTTTAACGATTATGAAAGAATTGAAAAAGGAGAAATAAATAAAAAAGTATTATTAAAAATACCTAGGTCGGATCTTTATAAAAAATTGATTTTTGAAAACAAAAATTTTTATTTTTATGAAGGAAGTACTTTAGTTGGGAAAGGATATATAGAAAAGATAATTTAAGATCTCATTGGAAATTATGAATAAATTAGGATTTGTTTCATCAAAAATATTATTTTGGGTTTTTTGTGTATTAATTTTACTTACTTCCTGTGGTGTAGCGGAGTTTGAAAATAATACAAATGTAATTAATAAATCGGGGCATTTTACCGTTTTTTCAATTAAATCAAAATATTATGACCCTTCAAAAAACCCATTAGATGTAGGTACAAACAAATATTCAAACACATTCCTTTGCTATCCATCTTGTTATGATTCATGTTCTTTTTATAATCCTCATAATTTTGATACAACGGAAGAAATCTATTTGATAAATTATGATAAAAATATTAAGTTTTATAATAAAGATAATTTTAAAGAATATATAAGAACATTGCCATACAAGCATTTTAGATGGTCTGGAGATACATTAAAAGAGACAACAGAAAGTGACTCGCTTAGAATTAAAGAATTTTCAGTAGATGAAGCACTCAAAAAGAACCCTTACAAAAAGTTTGTCATTCATAAAAACAAACTCCACTTGGACCCTAATTTTGAGTATAATATTGAGATAAATGAACTATCCAATTTAGAGTTTAAAAAAGCGGGGGCCAAGAAAGGAGGATACGAAAATTTTTACCCCTTTTCATATTATTTATATTTTATTAAAAGAAATTTTTTCATCTAAATCTTAGTTATGAGATACTTGTTTTTAATCCTAAATATTTTGTGGTTTACTACAATTCACTCACAGGATTTTTTGAGAAGCAATTACCAACGCTCTCCACTTTATGGTCATGGAATCACTTTTACTATTTCTAATTGTCCAAAGCCCATAGAAGGAACATTTTATGAACAAGAAGTAGCAAATAGGTCAAAACATGTTTATAGCCAAAATGTTACGTTTGATGTATTAGAATTTTCAAATCATAAAAGTTATATTTATGTCGATTTAATCAATGCTTCAGATTCCTTTCAAATGAAAATGATTACAAATACCGATACTTTTATTTTCAATAAAGAAAAACTAGCATACTGGAATGTGCAATTAGGCGAAGAAGTCTTTGAAACAAAGTATAGAAAAGGATGGTTGCAATTAGATTCGCAATCAATAAGTTATAATATTGATTCTATCCAAACCAAAAAGTATTTTGCAGACAATTTGCTAGCTTTAAAACCTACTTCAAAAATTGAGATAATTCTATCAAATAATTCGATAAAGGATTCATTCAGAGTTATTTGCTTTTCTATAGACGACAATCCAAAAAATTATTCTTTACATGAAATTCTTTATTTGCCCAAAATCAAACCTTTATTTGTCATAAATGAAAATGATAAAACAGTAAGCTATAAAGATTATTACGCATATACGAGCCGTTGTCAATTTATAGGATTGGGCGATTTACGTTCATTTTTATTTTATAAACTCAAAGATCCAAAAATTTATCGGATGAATATGAAAAAAATAATAGCTACCTATTTTCATTATTAATTGTAAATCAAATATTTAAATATTTGGAATCTCCTCATTCAAGTTTTATCATTTTTTAATTCTTCATTTTTCTGTAATCATTTATATTTGTACACTACAAATTATGTACATGCAAGTAAATATTATCAATAAATCCTCACATCCTTTGCCTAGTTATGAGACGTTGGGTTCAGCGGGTATGGATATTCGAGCCCATTTGGATGCGCCCATTGTACTTCTATCGCTGGAACGCACTGCCATTCCTACGGGGCTTTTTATAGAACTTCCCGTAGGTTTTGAAGCGCAAATTCGTCCACGAAGTGGCATGGCACTCAAACAAGGACTTTCGGTTCCCAATTCCCCAGGAACTATAGACAGCGACTATCGTGGCGAAATCAAAGTCATTGTAGTCAATTTGTCCAAAGACCCCATAGAAATAAAAGATGGCGATAGAATAGCCCAAATGGTAATAGCCAAATATGAGACGATTTCTTGGAATACGGTAGATTCGCTCAGCGATACCGAACGTGGTGAAGGCGGATTTGGCAGTACAGGAAAAAAATAAATTGTAATTTTGACCCCTAAAATATAAAAGCGAAAAAGAAAGATGAAGATTATAGTACCAATGGCAGGCTGGGGCAGCAGACTGAGACCACATACCCTTACCGTTCCCAAGCCTATGCTCAAAGTAGCGGGAAAATCTATTGTAGAACGATTAATTTCTAATATTGCAGGCACTATTGCCACACCTATAGAGAGTATTTCTTTCATTATTCGCGAGGATTTTGGGAAAAAAATTGAAGCCGATTTGCACGAAATTGCCAAAAAATACAATACTACAGGACATATTTGCTACCAGTCCGAACCTTTGGGAACGGCGCATGCTATCTATTGCGCTGCCGATAATTTGGACGGCGAAGTAATTGTAGGCTTTGCCGATACGATGTTTCAGGCCGATTTCAAGATAGACAATGCTAATGATGCCATTATTTGGGTAAAAGAAATTGAAGATCCATCGGCATTTGGCGTGGTATCGTTGGATGGACAAGGATTGATAAATGGATTTGTAGAAAAACCAAAGGAATACGTTTCCAATTTGGCTATAATTGGCATATATTATTTCAAAGATGGCGTGCAATTGCGAGCCGATATCAAGGAAATAATAGACAACAATATTACCGATAAAGGAGAGTTTCAGCTCACTACCGTTCTTGAAAATATGCGATTGGCGCAAAAGAAAATGAAGCCGGGCACTGTAAGTCAATGGCTGGATTGTGGCAATAAAAATGCTACGGTAGAGTCCAATAGAGAAGTTTTGAAAGCTACAGGAAATCAAGTTCATACCAGCGTAAAATTGGAAAATGCTACAATTATTGAACCTTGTTTTATAGATGAAAATACGGTAATAAAAAATGCAGTAATAGGGCCTTTTGTATCGATTGGAAAAAATGCGGAAGTATCCAACTCTGTTATTTCCGATACAATTATACAAGATGCTACAAAAATAGAAAATTATATTCTATCAAATACTATGGTGGGTTCTCATGCGTTATTAAAAGGTCGTTCGCAAGACTTAAGCGTGGGAGACTACAATCAAATTTTATCATAAAATTGACTTGAAAAAACATGTATAAAAAACCTCATTTTAGTGCTTTATTGATAATAGTATTCTTTTTAGGAAATTATCAAACTCTTTTTGCTCAAAAAAATATTGATGTCAATGCCTACCAAATGGAGGAAAAAGAAGTTCGTTCTTTAGAATCCTATCTGGAAATTTTGAGGCTCAAAAGCATAGGAAATACCGAAAAAGCATTGCAAGAATTGGTGAAATATTTAGAAATCAATCCCAATAATGCCGCGGCAAATTATGAAGCAGCACAACTGAGTTTTAATGAACAAAAGCTTACGCCCGCAATTGCTTTTGCAGAAAAAGCCGTAGCCTTGGACGAAAAAAATATATGGTACAAAAATTTGTTGGTAGAGCTTTATAACAAAAACAATGAACCCCAAAAAGCCATAAAAATCTATGAAAAAATAGTAAAAGAAAGCCCTAATGATAAGGAATCGGCTATGCAATACGCCTTTTTATTGGTCAAAGCTACTGAGTATAAAAAAGCCTTGGAAGTATTGACCTTATGGGAAAAAAGAGATGACGGCGATGAAATGATTCTAGGTCAGAAACATCAAATTTATTTGAAGCTCAATGATTTTAAGAATGCAGAAAATGAATTAAAAAAATTAATCGTAAAATCTCCTACCGATACACGATACCAAATAGCATTGGCAGAATTCTATGATGCCAATCTAAAAAAAGACGAAGCTATAAAAGCATATAAAAATGTTTTATTGCTAGAGCCCAATAATCCCGAAGCATTGCTATATATGAGCGGTCATTATATCGAAGAGAATGATACCCTTAGTTTTGCTGCTTCCGCCAATAGAATTATCAA